>NZ_JRFE01000014.1:600000-822003 GCF_000756305.1 Myxosarcina sp. GI1 | reverse complement strand
CCTGGAACTGAAACTCCTGGAACAGAAACCCCTGTAACTGAGACTCCTGTAACTGAAACCCCTGGAACTTCCGAGACTCCTGGAACTGAAACTCCTGGAACAGAAACCCCTGTAACTGAGACTCCCGAAACTCCTGGAACAGAAACCCCTGTAACTGAGACTCCTGGAACTGGAACTCCCGAGACTCCTGTAACTGAGACTCCTGAAACAGAAACCCCTGGAACTGAAACTCCCGAGACTCCTGTAACTGAAACTCCCGAGACTCCTGGAACTGAAACTCCTGTAACTGAGACTCCCGAGACTCCTGGAACTTCCGAAATCCCTGGAACTCCCGAGACTCCTGTAACTGAGACTCCTGTAACTGAAACACCCGAAACCCCTGTAACTGAGACTCCCGAAACCCCTGGAACTGAAACCCCTGTAACTGAGA
This sequence comes from Myxosarcina sp. GI1, assembly GCF_000756305.1. Taxonomy (NCBI): domain Bacteria; kingdom Bacillati; phylum Cyanobacteriota; class Cyanophyceae; order Pleurocapsales; family Pleurocapsaceae; genus Myxosarcina; species Myxosarcina sp. GI1. Next base: position 821,573 of record NZ_JRFE01000014.1, on the reverse strand, counting down.
CTCTCGAGATTCCTGAAACTCTCACTGGAACTGATATTGATGTCACCGATACAACTGGTACAGAGACTCTTGATACAGCTGATACAGAAGCTGATGTCGATGTTATAGATACTCCTGACATAACTGATGCAATTGATGCTGAAGCTGATACGATAACTGAAACTCCAGAATCTGTAGAATCAGAATCAACAGCAGAAGCTAGCTTTGAAAATTTTGATGGTCAAAATAATACTGGTATTGAAACTTCTCCAGAAATTATTAATGAAACAGTAATGAAAGCTCTCGCGGAGGGAAATAGCGAATCTGCGGTTGTAGAATCTACTGCTGAAGTTAACGAAGCTGGCAATTTAGAAACAACTTCTACTGAAACAAAAGTTGATAGTTTATCTGGCACGGAAGTTGACTTAAATGCAGAAGAGCCAATTGCTACTACTGAGTCAAATACTTCCAATGAAAATGAAACAGAAACCGAACTAGAGTCAGAATCGGCTGATTTGCAAGAAACCGAATTAGAAGCGATCGAGCCTGATTCTATTGAAACAGAAGTAGAAACACAAGAAGAAACCGTAGCTGAAGAATCGGCTGAAGCAGAATCAGAAACTGAGGTTGAAACTAGTTCATCTGACACAGAAAATGAATTGAATGCAGAGGAGCCAGTTGCTACTATCGAATCAAATACTTCTAGTGAGAATGAAACAGAAACCGAACTAGAGACAGAATCGGCTGATTTGCAAGAAACCGAATTAGAAGCGATCGAGCCTGATTCTATTGAAACAGAAGTAGAAACACAAGAAGAAACCGTAGCTGAAGAATCAGCTGAAGCAGAATCAGATTCTCAAGAGCAAGAGTCTGAAGAATCTACAGACAAAGCCAAGGAAGAAGAGCGGCAATCTGACTTTGAGCCTGAGGTAGATCGTCTAGCTTATGAAGTCCAAGTACAGCAGTCAGATTTCGATGTAGCAATCCAGCTACAAGAGGAGTTTCAGGCAACTCAACTAATTGATACTTCTGGTTTACAAATTTATGGTAAACCTCCTTCAACTACCGAAATCTCACAAAGATTGGGACAGCTCTGGCTGCAAACTGGTAAAAAAGCTGCATTTATTAATGTGTCGCTCCAGTCGAATCAACTAGAAACTTTCGTAGTATTGCCTACTGTAAACAAATCTGCTTTGGACAACCCTCAGATTGCCTCTACTAAAATTAGTGCTGCTACTTTAAGCAATACGCAACCAGCAAACATAAGAAAAACCGTTCAAAATGCCTCGCGAAGTGACGTATTAGCTATAGCTACCCAATTTCGTGAAGAAGTGAGCAATGTTAGAAATCTCAGACAGACTAGCTATATCAACTCCGCGCAAAAACTCTATCAGTTATTAATAGAACCAATTGAAGCAGAGTTAGAAGCTAATAATGTTGATGTTTTAGTTTTTTCAATGGATTCGGGATTGCGTTTGTTACCAATTGCCGCTCTAAACGATGGTAAGCAATTTTTGATCGAGAAATATGCCGTTGCTTTAGTTCCTAGTTTTGGTCTGACAGATACTCGTTATGTCAACCTCAATCAAGGTTCTATTTTGGCAATGGGAGCTTCTAAATTTGCCGAACAAGCTGCTTTACCTACCATGCCAATCGAACTACAAAAGATAGTTAGCGATCCTCGCCAGGGAGAAATATTTCTCAACGAGCAATTTACTATTGCTAACTTTAAAGCTCAAAATCTTGCCGCACAAAGATTTCCTATTATTCATTTAGGTACTCACGCTGCATTTCAAAAAGGTAGTTTGAATAATTCTTATATTCAGTTTTATAATGAAAAGCTGAATTTATCTGAATTAAGAACTATTTCTGACGAACTAGGTTGGAATAGTAGTGACACTACGCCAGTAGAATTATTAGTTCTTAGTGCTTGTCAAACTGCTTTAGGCGATGAAGAAGCGGAATTAGGATTTGCTGGTTTAGCCGTTCAGGCAGGAGTAAAGTCGGCTTTAGCTAGCCTTTGGTATATCAGCGATCTTGGTACTTTGGCTTTGATGAGTGAATTTTACGATCGCCTGGGAGATACTTTAACTAAAGCCGAGGCTTTACGACAAACCCAGTTAGCTATGTTAGAAGGCAAAGTTTTAGTAGATGATGGCAGGATTGAACTAACTAAAGGTGATTCTGTAGCATTGCCTGCTGAATTTCCTCATGGAACGCTAGAACTCTCACACCCTTATTTTTGGTCGGCATTTACTTTAATAGGCAACTGGAACTAATTAGGAGATTTGCCGTAAGAAAATTAATAGACTTCAAACCATAAACCAATAATAATGCAGCAGGGTAACTACCTATCTCTATAAAGATAGGTAGTTACCCGTTATTTTTAGAAAAAAAAATTTAAGATGGCTGTCCGAACTGCCTTTGATATACTGCTTCTTCTTTTTCAGTTTCTAGTTTAATATCGGAACGTGGATAGGAAACGCATAAAAGAGCATAACCTTCAGCCTGTAATTCTGGAGATACTCCCATGCCTTCACTTTGTTCGACCTCGCCAGAAACAATTTGAGCGGCGCAGGTAGTGCAAACGCCAGCACTACAAGAATATGGTAAATCCATTCCTGCATCAGTTGCAGCTTGCAATATAGTTTGGGATTCAGAAACTTCAATAGTTTTAGTTTTACCTTGATGTTTGATTTCAACAGTGTAGGTTTTAGACATTAAAATACTAAATTTGTTTTCATTAACACTTGCTCTACTGAATTTATTATTTTCTCACTCTCTACTCAATTTTGTTAAGAAAATTAGCTTAATTTAAAGCTTAGTTGCAGTATTTCAGATGGTTATAGGTCTATCTAACTTAACGATGGTAGTTTGAATAAACTCACAAATTTAAAATTAAATTTAAAAAGACATCGCTCATGTACGATAAAAATACTACTGAAGAACTAATTAATGCGGGTCTTGTTGCTGGACTTGGTGCGGGTATAGCAACCTCGTTTGCAGTAAGCAAAGGTCAACATCCCGCGATCGCGCTGGCAATTACTATAGTAGCAGCCTTGTTTGCCGTTATTTGCCGTCAATACGACCTGATATAAACTACCAAGATTGCGTTATCCTTTAAAATTATCCAAGCTCCAAATACTAGCTAACTTTGACAATAAATCTTAGTTTTTAACTAAAATCTAATCTCGATTTTGAATATTCGTTGTATGCTATCGAGAAGTCAAAGATTACTCCGTCCTAAACAGACGAAGCTCGAATTATAACCGTCGGTCAGTGTGAGGAGCTAAATTAATGGATTTTCGGACTCAAGCTTTAGAAATCCTAAAACAAAACAGTAGAACTTTTTATATTCCCATCGCCCGCTTACCTGGAAAGCTACAGGATGCAGTAGCATCGGCTTACTTGTGCATGCGAGCGATCGATGAGATTGAAGACAGTAGCCAATTAGACAATCGAACCAAAGCCAGACTGTTGCGGAGTATTAGCCTGGGACTGCAAGCAACTGTCGATCGCGACAATTATAGTCATATTGCATCCGAGTTAGAACTTTATAGTCATGACCTACCAGAAGTATCGCTGCGAGTTGGAGAATGGGCGGTTTTTGCTCCTGAAAGTATTGCGCCTCGTATTTGGGATGCTACGGCATCAATGGCAGATAGGATGGCTTACTGGGCGGAAAACAATTGGCAGATTGAAACTGAAGCAGATTTAGATCGCTATACCTTTAGCGTAGCTGGTTCTGTGGGTTTATTACTGTCCGATCTTTGGGCTTGGTACGATGGCACTAAAACCAATCGCTCTCATGCCATTGGTTTTGGACGTGGCTTACAAGCAGTTAATATCGTTCGCAATCAGCAGGACGATCTAAAACGCGGAGTTAGTTTTTTTCCTATTAACTGGAGCGATCGCGATATGCAGGCTTACGCTCGTCGTCAGCTTAAGTTAGCTCAACTCTATACTAATGCTTTACCTAGAAACAGTCCCGCTTTGGACTTTTGCCAGATTCCTTTAATACTGGCTAACGGTACTTTAGAAGCGATCGCTTTGGGAAAAGTCAAGCTCAGTCGTAGCGATGTTTTAAGTTTAGTCGAGAACGCTAAGATGAAATTGGCTTAAGAATAATTTATAAAATATGTCGGTTATTAGCAGCCCGAATCATCAATTCATCTCTACCAACGGAGTTAACTTACACTATGTCAGCCAGGGAGAGGGTAAGCTAATGCTAATGCTGCATGGCTTTCCCGAATTTTGGTATTCTTGGCGGCATCAACTAAGCGAATTTGCTGCCAATTATCATACGGTGGCTGTCGATATGCGTGGCTATAACGACAGCGATAAACCTCAAAGGGTTGAAGCTTACGCTATGTCCGAACTAATTCGAGATGTTAGAGGTGTAATTGAAGGTTTGGGCTACGAACAATGTGTTTTAGTGGCACACGATTGGGGAGGAGCGATCGCCTGGAATTTTGCCTATGCCTATCCCGAAATGGTGGAAAAGCTAATCGTGTTAAATATACCCCATCCTGCCAAGTTTGCTGAAGGGCTGAAAACTCCCCAGCAGCTACAAAAAAGTTGGTATGTATTTGCTTTTCAGTTACCATGGCTACCAGAATTAATGTTACAAGCTAATGACTACCAGCTAATTTCCTCAATGTTTTACGACATGGCGATCGACAAATCGGCTTTTACTACAGAAGATCTCAACGCTTTTAAAGATGCCGCAGCCAAACGCGGTGCTTTGACGGCAATGATTAATTATTATCGCTGTATCGGTAAAGAGTTATTCAATCGCGATCGCACCTGGGGCATTTTAGATATTCCTACCCTGATGATTTGGGGTGAAAAAGATACTGCGTTGGGGAAAGAATTAACCTATGGTACGGAAGCTTACGTAAGAGATTTACAAATTAAATACATTCCCAACTGTAGCCACTGGGTACAGCAAGAACAGCCAATATTAGTAAATCAATACATCAGAGAATTTTTGGCTGACGAGTAGGTAAAATGTTTGAACCTCTGTACGGGTAAGGCAGTGCCTTGCCCCTCTCGCTCTTTGCTTGGAAGCAGTTACCGATAGCTGTTATTCTGTTTAAACTATCAGGTTATCGCTAATATATATTATTTATTATTTATGTCTAATTTTTTATTGGAAGTAGGTACAGAAGAACTGCCAGCAGATTTTGTCAGTAGTGCGATCGCCCAATGGCAAAATAAAATTTCTCAATCTCTCTCAGAGGTATTTCTAACACCATCAGACATTAAAATATACGGAACTCCGCGACGTTTAGCGATATTGATTACAGATCTTCCCTCACAACAGAGCGATCGCACCGAAGAAATTAAAGGTCCACCTGCCAAAGCCGCATTTAAAGACGGACAACCTACTAAAGCCGCATTAGGTTTTGCCCGCAAGCAAGAAGTAGCTGTAGAAGATTTGGAAATTAGAGATACTCCTAAAGGAGAATTTGTTTTTGTTTATAAGCAAATACAAGGGCGCGCTGCGGCTGAAATTTTACAGGAACTATGTCCGCAATGGATTACGGGTTTAGAAGGCAAGCGTTTTATGCGCTGGGGAGATGGCGACTTGCGTTTTCCTCGTCCGATTCGCTGGCTAGTAGCTTTGCTTGACGATGCTATTTTACCTGTAAAGTTGGTTAATGGCTCGGAAACTATCGAGAGCGATCGCTTATCTAGAGGTCATCGCGTCTTGCATCCCCAACCCGTCTCTATTCCCCATGCCACTGCTTATCTAGAAACTATGCAATCGGCTTATATAGAAGTCGATCCCGACATACGCCAGCAGAAAATAATATCTGAAATTGAAGCTGAAGCCAATAAAGTTAAGGGTACTGCCGACGTTTTCCCCGATCTGCTGCAAGAAGTCGTCAATTTAGTTGAATATCCTACTGCAATTACGGGTAAATTTAAAGACAATTTTCTCAGTCTTCCTACTGAAGTAATTACTACCGTGATGGTAACTCACCAGCGTTATTTTCCTGTAAAGCAAGATATTAGCCAAGATACCTTGCTTCCTTACTTTATCACGATTTCTAATGGCGATCCCGCTAAAAGAGAGATAATTTCTGAGGGTAACCAAAGAGTAATTCAAGCCAGACTTGCAGACGCTCAATTTTTTTATAAAGCAGATTGTGACGAACATCTCGAAACTTATTTACCCCAGCTAGAAACTGTAACTTTTCAAGAAGATCTAGGTACGATGCGTGATAAAGTCGATCGCATTATGGAAATAGCTAGTTCCATTGCCGAACAGCTGGATTTAAGCGAAGCAGAGCGCAGCGAAATTGAAAGTACCGCCTTACTTTGCAAAGCCGATTTGGTAACTCAGATGGTCTATGAATTCCCAGAGCTACAGGGAGTCATGGGCGAAAAGTACGCTTTAGTTAGTGGTGAATCAGAAACAGTTGCCAGAGGAATTTTCGAGCATTACCTACCTAGAGGTGCAGAAGATATAATGCCCGCTACTTTAAACGGACAGGTAGTAGCAATAGCCGATAAATTAGATACCTTAGTGAGCATTTTCGGCTTGGAAATGATTCCTACAGGTTCGTCCGATCCTTTTGCTTTGCGTCGTGCTGCCAACGGCATTGTTGCGATTATTTGGGAGGCTAACTTAGATCTAAATTTAGCTCTACTAATTAGACAAGGTGCTACAGATTTCTTAGCCGCTCATCCAGAACGATCGTCTCCTGTTGCTGCGATACAGGAATTTTTTATGCAGCGATTGCGGACTTTATTACAAGACGAAAAAAACATCGATTACGATTTGGTTAATGCTGTTTTAGGCGATGCAGATGCAGAATATACCGAACGAGCTTTGAACGATCTCTTAGACGTTCGCGACCGCGCTACATTTTTACAGCAAATTCGCGACAACGGCAAGCTAGATGAAATTTATGAAACCGTCAACCGTTCGGCAAGATTAGCAGTAAAAGGCAAGGTGGCGATGGGCGAGGGCAAACTGGAGCGATTCTCGCCCATTTCAGACCGCCGTGATTTAGACACTCAAGCTTTAGATCCCCAAAAGTTAGTAAACCCCGATTTGTTTGAAAGTCCTTCTGAAGCAGCTTTTTACGAACGACTATTGGAATTAGTTCCCAAAACTCAGGCGGCACAAGAACAGCGCAACTATCAATTATTAGTCGATAGTTTGGCAGAAATTGCCCCTATTGTCAGTAGCTTTTTCGATGGCGAAGAAAGCGTGTTAATTATGGCAGAAAATCCCGACGTGCGCCGCAACCGCCTCAACTTGCTTGGTTTGTTACGCAATCATGCCAGAGTTTTAGCTGATTTTGGCGCGATCGTGAAAAATTAGCTGTGTTTTGTGTGGTCATATAAAAGTGCGGCGATCGCTATGCTTGCCAATAACGAACGATTATAGTACTTCTATGTAAATGCAATTTTCTATCCAATTTTGAATATGAAAAACATCTGGATGATTGGTACTGCATTGAGTGTGGCTAGTTTGAGTATAGCTGGTTCTAAAGTTAGAAAATTTCAAAATATAGCTTTGGCAACTTCCGAACCAGAAGTTGCTTCTTCAGCAATACTGTCTGAAAATTCTGTAGGGGAGATGTCGATCTTTCAGTGTCAGGGAGGTAAGTCTTTTACGGGAAGCTTCACTTTAGAACAAGCGATCGTATTAAATCTAATTAATTTTAAAGATGAGCAAGAAGCTACTCAAGGGCATATCCAAAATTGTATCGAGTTTGTTTGTTTTTGGTTCGGTTGCGACAATCGGTTGTCTGTTAGAAACTACGACTGCCAAACCGAGTCTCGGTGCGGAAGAAATTCGCCTTTATCTTAACAGTCCTTTAGCGATCGCGATATCGGTAGAATCTTTAGAAAATTTTGCAGCAACAGGCGAAATTACTGGTGATTTAGGGCTAATTGCGCGATTTTTAGATGAATCAACTTTAAATAATTTACGTCAGGGACTTCAGCGACGCTTTCCGCTCGATCTAATTCAAACTCATCATTTAGCATATTCCCCATTGGGTAGAGATGCAATCGAGCAAGTTGGCAAGGTAATCAAATTTACACCAAACCAAAATGGCTTCTATGGATTGAGAGCGGCAGTGATTGGTGCTGCTGCTAATGCCGAGTCGGAAGGCTGGACGATTTTAGATGCCTTAAAACAGTTTCCAACAGATGCGATCGAGATTGAGGTTGGAGACTTATTAAATCTGCAACGAGAACTAACTTTATACTTCGACTATAATCGAGCGGCGGTTAAAGCGATAAAAGAACAGGCAAAGATAGAAGCCAAATCTTCTCCAAAACCAGGTAAATTATCCGATCTGAGCCAACCTGGAGCTTACGCTTTTAATAGAGAAACCCTGACCGTTAACAATCCAGCCCTGCGGCAAACCCAACGGGGATTATCGGTGAACTACGATTTTCCCGTAGATGCTTACCTTCCTCAAGGATTGAGCCAACCCGCACCAATTGTCATTATTTCTCATGGATTTGGCGCAGTTAAAGAAAACTTTGTTTCCCTTGCCGAACATCTAGCATCCTATGGGTTTGTAGTTTTAGTTCCCGATCATGTAGGCAGTGACCTATCCTATCGTAAAACCTATTTACAAGGGCAACTCAATACTTTACTCAGTCCGATCGAGTTTCTCAATCGCCCCCAGGAAATTTCGTTTTTAATCGATGAATTAGAAAAATTAGTCGCCTCTAAAGATCGCTGGGCGAAATTGCTCGATCTAGAACGAATTGGAGTTATGGGACATTCTTTAGGTGGGTCTACGGCTCTGTCTCTGGCAGGAGCGGAACTCGATCGCGCTCGTTTGGTGGAAACTTGCCAACAAGATAATTTGATTCTCAATTTTTCACTCTATCTTCAGTGTCGGGGGCAATTTTTACCGCCAGAGAATTTCGATCTAAAAGAGCCGCGTATTAAAGCCGCGATCGCAGCCCATCCCCTCGCTAGCGGTATTTTTGGACCAGAAGGAATGAGTAAAATCGATATTCCCCTAATGATAACGGCAGGCAGTCAAGATGTAATTGCTCCTGTCGTTACCGAACAGATTCATCCTTTTGTCTGGATGCGATCGCAACCCAAATATTTAGCTTTATTCGACCCTGGAACTCATTTTGCTACGGGAGAACAAAGTGCGGCAGGAGCCGATACCATTCCCGAGTTTTTAATCGGGAAATATCGAAACTTTGGACGGGAGTATTTCAAAAGCCTGAATGTGGCTTTTTTTGAAGCTTATTTGCGCGACCGCCCTGAATTTCTGCCTTATCTAAGTGCTGCGTATGGTCGAGCTATTAGTGCTAACAAACCCATGAAATTGTTTGCCGTTAAGTCGCTAACACCCACTCAACTAGAAACTGCCTATGGTAAAACACCACCTATTTCCATAGTTCCTCCTGCTGTAGAAACAGAGGTTACTTCAGTCAAAGAAGAAAGTATCTTAAGCGAAATAAAACGAACTGGAGTTTTAAAGGTAGCTATGCGTCGCGATGCTGCACCCTTGGGTTATATCGACGCTCGACAGCGTTGGTCTGGTTACTGTGGCGACTTGGCGATCGCTCTAGCAGAACACTTGACAGAAAAGTTAGACCTAGATTTAGAAGTTGAATTAGCCGAGTTGCCATCAAATTTAGACAATCGTTTTTCTTTGGTTCGAGACAATACAGTTCATCTCGAATGCGGTCCTAATACTATTCGTGAGGATATAGAAGGGGTAACTTTTTCCAATCCTTTTCTAGCAACGGGAACTCGTCTACTAACCAAGTCAAACAATCAGCTTGAAAGCAATCTCGATCGCGCCTTAGAAAAACTGCGAGTGGGGGTACTAAAAAATACAACTACCGCCCAATTTTTGCAAGACAACTATCCCCAAGCAAACATAGTTTACTTTGAAGGAGCGAATGGACAGTCAGAGGCGATCGAAGCGGTTAGAAATGGTGCGCTCGATACCTTTGCTAACGATAGTGTTTTAAGCTTGGCAGCAATAGAAAAGCAGAATACTTTTAAGAATTATGTTTTACAGCCCACTCGTCCCCTAACCTGTGATTTTTATGGTCTAATTTTACCTGCCGACGATCCAGAGTGGCGAGGTACGGTCGATCGATTTCTCACTCAAGAACGAGCCGAGCGAGTTTTACAAACATGGTTCGAGCGGATTTTTCCGAGTGAATTAAACGATTTAGAATATTGTCTCAATCGTTAAATAACTGGCTCATTTTTAGATTATCATAGGCAACGCTTAAATACTTGGTAATTGTAAACCACAAAAACTCGATCGCGCTGTTTCTATTAATTAGTTTTGGCTTTAATCTCAAAGTGATCGCTATAAAATTTGTTTTTAAACTTAAAATCCTTTATTTATAAGGGTTTAAGTATTGCTTAGAGTTCGCCTTCGCTGCCTGTATAAAAAACGCTTTTAACATTGCCTGCGTGATTGCACTGCCAGGGAGCCTGCGCGCCCGGTACGCGCACCTTGACGATCGTGAAGTTTTCATCCCGTTCCGCAGAAATTACCGATACATTGCGGTTATTGACTTGATTTCCGACAGCAGCCAAGCAATACGATTTGGCACGAGAAATACTATAGGGAGCGTCTGCCGACCCAGATGACTGCCCTCCATCAATCGTGAAAGCGATATCGTATTTGCCAACGGTATTGACATCACCTTTATAGAATACCTCCACGATGTGGTCGCCACTCAAATAAAGTTGCCCATTATATTCGTTCCCGGCTTGAGAAGATTCGTAGAGAATTTCGCCACCAGGGACATAAATAATGTAGTAAGTGTATGGATTATCTGGTCGTAGACTAACCTTCAGAAACTGCCCCTCGCGTGCGTTGAGAATGTAACGAATGGCTTGTTCGGAACCTAGTTGACCCGTGAGAGTAGTTCCGGTGGTGCCGGAGGGAAATTGAACTCTTTCAGTACGGTCGCCCTGAGCTTCGACAAGTCCCATAGGCACGATTGACAGAGCAGTAGCAAGAGTCAGACTAAAAAGAATTTTCATAAGGTAAAATCCTGTTTTTTTTATTTATGTCAGACCGAATAGAATTCTTGCTAAACGTTTTGTAATTCTTGCGATCGCCTTCAATTCTTTAGTGGGGAAGTAATTAACCGCCGTAAATTACTGCGTCGGGAATTTGGTAGCGTTCCTCACTAATATTCCCTTCGGGGCTTCCGCCAGAAGTTGACTACCTATCTCCAGCTTCTGTAATAATCATTTCGAGACGGTAGTTAGCAACCTCGTTTCGACGCGCGGCACTCCGCATCATGTAAACCCGAACTTTATAATCACCACTTTTGGGAAGAATGCCTTCATACTGGTTCTCTCCCATTGAACTGTTGAACATGGCTTCTTCGTTTTCCTCTGGTGCCAGAAGGTTAAAGTAATTGGCACTATTGTCAGTCGCCATGCTGACGTTCACGTACTGCCCTTCACGGGCATTGAGTACATAGTCTACTGTCTCGTAGCCTGTAATTGAGTCCTCGACTACGGCACTGCTTGCACCTGGTTTAAACTGTATTCGTTCTTGGCGAATGCCTTCTTGTGCCAAGATTGGTTTCACGAGTATAGCAGGAGAAGTTGTCAGGATGGCTAGTAATAAAGCATAGAAAAATTTCTTCATTCTTTTTAAGCTATTGGCTACACTGTTCCATTTTTTGCATTTTTTCCGAACAATTTATCTTGGCAAATAATACCAAATCCGATTACCAAAATATACTTTTCACTTAAGAGTTTAAATTAGTCTTAAACCCTTCTGTCTTCTGCTCTCTGCCTTCACTCAAGTTTTAAGTGTTGTATTCAAACAGGATTTGGTATTATTTGCAACGTTAAGGTTGAAAATTCTCTACTTCCATAGCCGCCATATCTTTATCGGAGATGTAAAAATAAGTCTTTTCTGAAGTAAATATATCGGTTTCTCCTTCAGAGGTAGAGTAGGTTGCATCAATTCCTGATGTACCAGTTATATCAATTCTGACTTGGTTTCCTTGCTTCCAGGTCAATTGAAGCTCATTGTCAGGATAAGTCAGAGTAGTTTTGACTTTTTCATCTCCTTCATATTGCTCCGAGACTTCACAGAGATAGCGATAGTTTTGTTGACCGACAATCACGCCACATACAGTTTGAAAAGTTTCAGTTCTCGATTGCGATGCGCTAGCCGTTCCACAATCAGATGAGGGAGCATAAACTAAAGATTGATAACGACCCTCTTCCGTTCTCACAGTGACACATTTTCCAGTTTTGCTTTCTGTCCAATAACTATAAACACTGTCATCTGATTTTTCAGTACGCAAAAATTCATAGCCTCTTTCGTGTAGTTGGGCTTCACCACTGCTTCCTCTCGCACCGACTAAATCTTGTAAATTAGGAACGGGTGTTTGGGCATTGGCTTGGGTTGCAAAAGCAAGAGTTAGCGAGCCTAAGACTATTGTGAGTAATTTTTTCATTTGTTTAAAAATGTATCTTAATGGTATGGGATTTGGAACGATAAGCCTAACGGACAGGACGAATGCCCAGCATATATTACTTTCTTTTAGCAACCAAAGAGAAGATATTTATCGAGGAGTTTTTTAACATACTTCAAACTTTAAACTTCTCTTTTTTATTCAACGAATTTGCCCATTATTTAGCAATGCCTATCTTTTCCGTGCCAAACTCTAGCTTAATTGTCTAGAATTGTTTGCATAACGACTTTAATGGCGATCGCACGACTACTACTAGCATTGGTAAAAACTAAAGGCTTTACGAAGCACACCTGGCTGAAATAATCGAGTTGACTTATAGCTTCTATCAGAATCGAGAGCCTAATTATATTAATGGATAGTAACTTACTCGTCGGAGGTATGGAGAATACCGAGCGGAAAATTACCGCGATCTCATTGTTGTTACTCAAAAAATTGCTATTTAAGTCGTCGCTTTTCAAAAGCGGAAGCACCTACTGAAGCTAATGTTACCAAAGCGATCGCAATAATCGATTGCAATTCTAATTGTTCTTGCAAAATAATAAATCCTAGAAGTGCGGCGATCGCGGGTTCTAAACTCATCAACACGCCAAAGATGCGAACAGGAAGTTTTTTAAGTGCTTCTAGTTCAAAAGTATAGGGAATTACCGAAGAGAGAATTGCTACTGCTAACCCTATTGCTAGAAATCGGGGTTCGAGTCTGGTTAAACCTCCAGATAAAATACTTATAGGTAAAAGTCCCAACGTTCCTGCCGTTAGTGCTGCGCTCATCAGCGCCACGCCACTAATTTCGGCAAAAACCTTACCAACTCTAGCAGAAAGCAAAATATAGCTACCCCAGAAAAAAGCTGCTAATAAAGCGTAGGCTACACCTAGAGGATCGAGCCTAGATCCCTGTATGGGAGCTAATAAAAAAATTCCCACACCAGCTAAAAAGATCCACAGCAAGTCTAAAAGCTGACGGGAATTAGCACAAGCTACAGCTAAAGGTCCGACAAACTCTAGAGTAACGGCAATTCCTATGGGAATCCTAGCGATCGCCGCATAAAAGCTCAGATTCATTGCCGCCATGCCCAAACCAAACATAACTAAAAGTAAATAGTCTTTACGGGTATAGCCTTTTAATTGCGGTCTTTGTAGCAGTAATAATGCGATCGCACCTAAGCCAACCCGCAACAGTACGGTAGTAGTCGCGCCCAATTCTTGAATTATAGGTTTGGCAATTGCCGAACCAAGTTGAGTTGAGGCAATCGATATTAACACCAAAGCAGTAGGCGGTGGCAAGGCTATGTTTGATTTGAACTTCAACATGAATTTTAAAAGCCTCTAATTTAGCCTGAATATCAACAACCCATAACTTGATATAACAAGTGTACCTAGTTATACTTTTGCAGATTGAAATTACCTTTATCTTAAGTTCATAAAAGAGTTATCACAGCCTCAAAACCACTCTGAACTTCAAGAAGTATATATAAATTATGTATATATCCAGCACCAAAACATGGAATAGAGAGAAATTCTGGGGACTGAGTTACGATTTAGACCCGCAGTGGGTTTTAACGCCAGCACAACAAAAATTACAGGCGGAGTTAATCGATCTCTGCGCCACTACTTTGCGTCCCAACGCTATTGAATCGGATGTAGATTTAATTTATCCCCGCGAGAATTTTGAAGCTCTAGCTAGTTTGGGTTTGCTCGGATTAATAGTTCCCAAAAAATGGGGCGGTTTGGCAGAGAACCATACCTGTGCCGCGATGGTAGTCGAAACGATCGCCCGTTATGGTTGTCCGAGTACGGCAATGTGTTACACGATGCACATAGCAGCAGTAGCGACAGCATTATTTCGTGCCGAGGAAAATTTGGAACTGCAAAAAGTTCTCCAGCGTTTGGACTCGGATGTGTTTATTGGAACGCTTTCTTTTTCCGATCCACAGACGGGTTCGCACTTCTGGTATCCTTTTTCTTCTAAGGCAGAAAAAGTAACTGAAGGATGGGAAGTATTAAAAAAAGCTTCCTGGACTACTTCTGCTGGTTTTGCGGACTGGTATGTAGTTCAAACTACCAGTCCCAATTTCGACGGAGATTACTCCGACTTGTCTTGTTTTTTAGTTTACGAAGACGAAGTACAAGCCGAACCCAAAAAATGGGATGCTTTGGGTTTGCGGGGCAATCAGTCGGGAACTTTACTGGTAGATAATGTCACTATTCCTCCAGAAAGAATGATAGGCGATGCAGGAGAAGGCGCGATCGCCAACGATGAAATCGTCGATCCTTTTTTCCTCCTTTGTTCTTCAGCCTGTTGGAACGGCATTTCTTTGGGGGCGATGGATCTTGCCAAACGTCACACGACGAAGAAGAAGCACGTAGACGTAGGAATGCGGGTGGCTGACTATCCTACGATTCAAGACTACTTTGGCGAAGCAGTTATGGATACTAATGCGTCTCGCAGTTTTGTCTTTTCAATGGCAAAGCTCATGGATGACTTAACCAATAATTGCGATTGGACTCTCCATAATGATGCTACTATCAACCCTCGTTCTGCATATTTACATTGGTATTGGCAAATTAAATTTACGGCGGCAAAGAATGTGGCGCGAGTTACGGATAAAATGCTTCATGCCTGTGGCGGAACTGGCTATAAAAAAGAATTGGGAATCGAACGATATTTGCGAGATGGAAAAGCTGGCTGGGTCATGGGTCCTACCAACGAAGTTTTACGCCAATTTGTCGGTAAGTTTGCTTTATTCGACGGTTATGAAGCTCTCGACTATTGGAATCAGTCAGTAAACGAGCGAGTTTTGCACAACGAAATCAAAAAAATGGATGCCACAGCCAAAAAACAGTTAGCCGAAGAATTATTAGCCGACATAGCTAAACAAGAATCAGATCGCCAAACTTTAGTAACCTCAAGTAAAAGTTAAAAGTCAAAAGTCAAAAGTCAAACGCTTAACTCATAAGCTTTCTAGTAGTTCAAAATGTCTTAATTCGGCATAAAAAAGGTTATACAGCAGCACCGAGGGATGAATTATGAAAACTACGATCGAGCGAGAACAATATACCGATCTACCATCAGCTTTGGGGGAAACGATTGCCGAATATCGCATTCCGCCTGGTAAGGCGATCGCCTATTCGGTTAGAGAAAACCAATACATTCAAATTATCGATGTCAATGGCTCTCAATGTTCCGACTGGTTGGCTTTTAACGCTTCATATTTAGAAGAAGAAGTAGACAATGCCGTAACTCGAACGCTCAATCAAACTACAGTTCCTAAAGTCGGCACACATAGCTTTTTTTACTCTCAGAAGATGCAGCCCTTGGCAGAGATAGTTATGGATACTTGTGGCTACCACGATAGCTTTTTCCTCGCCTGTACCAGTCGCTATTACGAAGATTTGGGCTATTTCCAGCATCCAAGCTGTAGCGAAAATTTCGATCGGGTACTCAAACCCTACGGAATTGCAGCAAGGAAAGGCTGGGCAGCAGTGAATTTTTTCTATAACACCAGTGTTGACTCTAAAGGAGTAATTAAAGCCGAACCATCGCAATCGCAACCTGGAGACTGCGTTGTCTTAAGAGCTAGCTGCGATTTGCTTTGTGCTACTTCTTCCTGTGCCGACGATCTTAGTTCGATTAACGGCGACAAATTAACTCCCATTCACGTTCGTATCTATCAGCAAATAACATCCCATGCGTAGCGTTCCCCAACCGACCAAACTTCAGTTTAATTCTGGTTCTCGGCATCTAATTTGTGTGGAGAACGAAGAAGCAATGAAGACACTCTATATCAGACTGGATGAACTCGATCGCCATCCTCAAAATCTCCAAATTTTGCAGGTAGGAGTAACGGAAAATAAACGAGATTTAGATATAGAACAGTTTGATTCGGTAGAAAAATTAAAAGTTAGATTGACCGAAATTTTCGATCGCGCCTACATGGGCATGAGGTTTTATGCGATCGGTTCGGAACAGTTTGTTTGGCAACTCAGAGGTTTTGCCCGCAGTTTTGGGCTGTCTGAGGAGGAAATTAGTTCAGAAGTAGTGGGCAGTAAAGCTAGAAATATTTACTGTTCTAACTGTCAGACTATTAATCCTCAAGTTCGCACTAATATTACTACCTGCTCTAGTTGTGGCATAAAGCTAGAAGTTCAAGAGCATTTTTCGCGCTTAAAAAATGCCTATCTCGGTATCTGTGCCGATGCTGAAAATCCAGGAGAATTGCCCGAAGTTGTAGAGGTTTTTTGATGAACGAGCAAACCGTTAGAGTCGTCGAGATAAAACAGCTAACTCCCAGAATTAAAAGCTTGCGTTTGGTTAGTGCTAATGAGAACCAGCTGGCGGCATTTTCCCCAGGAAGTCATGTGGCGGTAGCAATTCCTGTAGAGCAGAAAACTAAACGTAATTCCTATTCTTTGTGTAGTTCTCCCTATAAAACAGACGTTTATGAAATTGCGGTACTGTTGACGGAAAACTCTCGCGGCGGTTCTGAATATTTACATCAAATCTCTGTAGGAACGGAATTAAAGCTAGGAATGCCCAAAAACTCCTTTGCTTTGGCAAGTTTGGCGAGAAAACATCTTTTAATTGCTGGCGGCATTGGTATTACTCCTTTTCTTTCCATACTGGCTACTTTAAATAGATTGCAAATTCCTTTTGAATTACACTACGCTGCTGAATCGCCTACCGAATGCGCTTTTTATGAATTTTTACAAGAGCGATACAGTTCGCAGATAAAATTTTATTTCAGTCACTTAAATAATCGCCTCGACCCCAAGCAAATACTTAAAGAACAACCTTTAGGAACTCATGTTTATTTATGCACGCCTCCTAGCTTGAGCGAAGACATTCTCAACACCGCGCAGTCTTTAGGCTATCCCGATGCGGCAATTCATCGAGAGCTTTTTGGGGCGGTTAAATCCAACAAAACCAAACCCTTTACCGCCGTCCTCGCACAGTCAGAAACTGAAATAAAAGTACCCAAAGACAAAACTCTATTAGAAGCATTAGAAGCTGCCAACATTCCCGCCAACTATTCCTGTCGTGCGGGAGGGTGTGGTGCTTGTGAAGTAAAAGTTTTAGCAGGCGAAATAAAACATTTAGACAGCTACTATTCCCCAGAAGAAAGAGCCGAACAGGATCGCATTCTCGCCTGTATATCTCGCGCTAAAAGCAAACAACTGGTAATCGATATATAAAAGTTATGAGTAACAGTATTAAAGCAATTAACAATTTTCCCTTTCCTTTTGCCGATGATTCCTATATGTACTCGGTTAATATCGAACCCGTTACCGACGAGGCTTTATTTGATGTTGACGAACACTATCACACAGAAATTAAAGAGCGCGATCGCATCCTCAAACAGGGCAAACAGGGACGCTATCTAACCTTGCCCCACATGCGCGATGCTCAGTGGGATGCTTTGGAAGTAATGATGAACGATCTGGCTACTTGGTTTCCAGAGTCTTTTACTCTAACTCAAAAGGGCGATCGCTGGACTTGGGAAAATAAAAAACTCGATCTTCAAGATACTTTTACTTTTTTAGACGAAGCGACTCTACCATACGAACCCTTTGAATATATCTCGCGTCAGGTACAAGAAGATATCATTCTCCTCGACCAACGGGAAGGAGATTTGTTTATGGATGCGGGAATTCTAACTTTTCCTGCCAGTTGGTCTTTGGGCTTTGATGAGGGGATGCGTTTTGAGGAGTTTCACGGACCAGTACCGCGAGCGCACGAAATGGGCGTGTTTAAGAAAGCCAAAGCCTTTTTGATGCGGGTAGAAATCGGCAAACCCTGGACGCGGCTTAACTGGACGATGACCGTCAACCGACGCTTGGACACTTCTTTAGAATCCTATGCCGACTGGGGCATAGAGGACAGTACGGTTACTTTAGAAAACTGTGGCGAAAAAGTTCATTTGCGGGTAGAAGTCCAGAGATTTGTCCGCTTACCTCGAAGTAATGCTCTTATGTTTCCCATCCATACTTATCTAATTAGTTTAAATGAACTGTTACTTAAACCAGTTTGGACGAAACGGTTAGAAAAAGTGCTTAAAAATCTGCCAGAAGATCTAGTCGAGTATAAAGGCTTGAGCCTTTACCGCGACACGGTATTAGCTTGGCTATCTCAGAATGAGCCTCAGCCAGAATTGGCTTCGTCATAAATAGCGATCGAACGCAAGATAAAAAATAGTTGATTTAAGGAGCAATAATCATGCAAGCCCAAGAAAAAATATCGGAATTTATCGCCGCCAAACCAGGTGTAAGAGTACTTAAAGCTGGGACTTCAGATATGGCGGATCTGGCTATTCGCTGTGATTTTCCTGGCTTAAAAAGTCAGATTGTAGAATTTCCGATTACAGACAGTGAAAAGCCTCTAACCACAGGACGATTTACCATTCAAAAATCTGCAGATTTGCCTTTCGACTACGAGTTTTTAGAATTGAAGGTAGTTATTTCGGGTTCGATTCGCGTTAAAGATAGTGACGGCGTAATTCATCAAGCCGATGCGGGAGATGTTATCGTCTTTACGCCGCCAGCTTCCGTAGTTTTTCTTGGCGACTCAGAAGGAGAAGCTGTTTATGTTGCTCATCGGGCATTTGAGCCAATGTTTGGCGATGGAGAGGAAAAACCGAGCGCACTTTCAGTCAAACCAGGAATTCAGTTAATTAAAGCAGGAACGCCAAAGACGGTAGAAGTTGGACCCAAAGTAGCACTACCCGACCACAAAAGCCAAATTATCGATATTCCAATTTCCGAAGCAAGCAGACCTCTTTCTCTGGGACGTTTTGCCATGCAGCCATCAATTGATTTTCCCTTTCTTTATGAATATTTAGAAGTAAAGGTAATTCTTAAAGGCAAGATTTGCGTCAAAGATGAGCAAGGAGTTAAATACGAGGCAACCCCAGGTGATGTTTATGTTTTTACTCCTCAAACCGAGGTAACTTTCTTGGCTGAATCAGATGGTGAGGCTGTTTATGCAGGACATCGCGAACCAGAACCTCTGTTCCTTCTTTTATAAATTCTGTAAGGGCGTTTTGCGAAACGCCCCTACTGGCTAATCTGTAACTCGTTACTTCTACCATGACTACAACTACAACGCGATCCGAAGGCTGGGCTAACGCCCAATCGCAAACCTTTCGCAATCTGGCTTCTCCCCAACATCCCCTAGAACCACTAACGGCTGAGGAAATTAAAGCTGCGGTAAGTATACTCAGACGCGAAAAACAACTAGCACCTACAGTTAGATTTCCTACCGTTACCCTTAAAGAACCCGACAAGCAAGCCGTCCTCAATTTTGAAGAGGGAGTTAAAATCGATCGCGAAGTTTTTATTATCCTCCTCGATAATGCCGATGGGGCGACTTATGAGGCAATTGTTTCTCTAACTTCAGAAAGCGTAACCTCCTGGAAGCATATACCAGGAGTACAGCCTTCAATTATGCTCGATGAGTTTGAAGAGTGCGAGGCGGCGGTTAAAGCCAGTCCTGAATTTAAGGAAGCAATAAAAAAGCGGGGCATTGAAGATCCCGATTTGGTAATGGTCGATCCCTGGTCGGCTGGCTACTACGGAATTGAGGACGAAAAAGGACAGAGATTGTCAAGGGCTTTATGCTGGGTGCGAGATAACCCCACCGATAACGGTTACGCCCGACCCATTGAAGGAGTTATTCCTGTCGTAGATTTAAACAAAATGGAGGTAATTCGGGTCGAAGACCACGGAGTCGTTCCCCTACCGCCAGAGTCAGGAAATTACGCCAGAGAATTTATCGAGGAATTTCGCCAGGATCTTAAACCCATAGAAATTACTCAGCCACAGGGAACTAGCTTTGAAGTGCAGGGTCATTTCGTGCGCTGGCAAAAGTGGCAGTTTCGCATCGGCTTTACTCCCCGCGAAGGACTAATTCTCTATACCATTGGCTACGAAGACAAAGGACGGGTCAGACCGATTATCTATCGCGCCTCCTTATCGGATATGGTGGTTCCCTACGGCGACCCCAGACCCCACCACTATCGTAAAAATGCCTTTGACGTGGGGGAATATGGCGTAGGTACTCTGGCTAATTCCCTCAAGTTGGGCTGTGACTGTTTGGGGGAAATCCGCTACTTTGATGCCTTTATGACCAACAGTAGGGGCGATGTATTCACCATTGAGAACGCCGTGTGTATGCACGAAGAAGACTTTGGCATTCTTTGGAAGCACGTAGACTGGCGCACCGAACAAGCTGAAGTGAGGCGATCGCGCCGTTTGGTGGTTTCGTTTATTGCTACGGTGGGTAATTATGAATACGGCTTTTTCTGGTACTTCTATCAAGATGGCACGATTCAGTACCAGGTTAAATTAACTGGTATCGTTAATACTGCTGCTGCCGCACCAGGAGAAGATCCTAAATACGGTACTTTAGTCGCCCCCCAACTAAATGCCCCGATTCACCAGCACTTTTTCAACGTGCGTCTGGATATGTGCGTCGATGGCGCAGATAATTCGGTTTACGAGGTCAATACCGAAGCCGAACCTTTGGGTGAAAACAATCCTCACGGCAATGCCTTTTTTGCTAAAGCGACTCCCCTAACTACCGAGTTAAAAGCCCAAAGAATCATCAATCCTTTTTCTGGTCGTTATTGGAAAATTGTCAATCCCTCCAGCCTTAATAGTCTCGGTCAACCAGTAGGCTACAAACTGATGCCAGGAGACAATATTTTGCCCTTTGCCCATCCAGAGTCTAGCGTAATAAAACGGGCTGGCTTTATGAACAAGCATCTTTGGGTTACTCCTTACCAGCCAGACGAACTGTATGGTGCGGGAGACTATCCCAACCAGCATCCTGGGAATGAAGGACTAACTAAATGGACTCAAAGCGATCGCTCTGTAGACAATACCGATGTCGTTGTCTGGTACACCTTCGGACAACATCACGTCACCCGCCCCGAAGATTGGCCCGTAATGCCAGTGGCATATATTGATTTCAAGCTCAAACCCATCGGCTTTTTTGATGCCAATCCCGCCTTGGATGTGCCGCCTTCGGCTAATGGTCACAAAAAATGTCATTAAAAGAAGTTAAAAGTTTAAAAAGGGTGAAATGAATTTATATACTTCCTTTTTGACTTTTAATTTTTGACTTTTAACTTTTTACTTATTATGGTTGAAACAGCAGATATTGTAGTTGTCGGCGGTGGCTGTATCGGTGCGGCGATCGCGCTACATTTAGCCGAAAAACAAGCAGGTAAAATTATCCTATTAGAGAAAAAATCTCTAGCTAATGGTGCTTCGGGTAAGGGCATTGGCATTATTCGCACTCACTACACTCACCCCGTACTGGCTGAGTTGGCGCAGCTTTCCCTACAGTCCTTTCATAATTTTGCCGAGCGTTACGGCGGTTACGATAGCGGCTTTAATCCTTCCGGTTACTACATTTTAGTAGGAGAAGACGACATTCAAACCCTCTCTAGTGTGGTCAAACTACACCAGTCAATGGGTATCGATGTTGACTTTATCGATCTAGATGCCGTACATAGTGCTATTCCCGCGCTAAATCTCAACGATGTGGCGATCGCCGCTTACGAACCCAATTCGGGCTACGGTTCGCCACCCCAGACTACGATTGCTTTTGCCAAACGAGCGGCAGATTTAGGGGTAGATGTTCGTACCGCTACACCCGTTAAAGAGATAAAACTAGATGCTGAAGGTAGAATCGAACGAGTTATTACTCCATCTGGCGAAATTGCTACACGCACCGTTATTGACTGTGTAGGACCTTGGGCGAGACAGTTTACAGAGCATTTAGGTTTAAACTTTCCCGTAGATACGGTAGTAGAACATGTTGTCGTTGTCGAACGTCCGCCAGAGTTTAGCCAGCCACATCCAGTAGTTTCCGATCTGGTCAATCTTTGTTACTCTCGTTCTGATGCAAATTTACCATACACCAGAATTGGTAATTCTAATCCCCAACGTCACGCCGATTTTCTGCTAGAAGATGCCGATGATTTTCACGGTCAGCTTTTTCCTGACATTACTGAAGAATTAACCCAAAAACTGCTGCATCGCTATCCCATTTTAGAAACAGGCAAAATCATCGAAAAATACTCTGGTATTTGGGCAATTACCCCAGACTATCAGCCCATAATCGATCGCATAGAGCCAGTACCAGGACTTTATTGTGCCGTTGGCTTTAGCGGACATGGCTATAAATTGAGTCCTATAATTGGCGATTTGGTCAGTCAATTCATTTTAGGAGAAACCAATCCTTTAGTAGAAAAGCTAAAAATGTTTCGTTTGAGTCGCTTTGCAGAAAATGACCGAATAAAGTCAGAATTTAGCTATAGCCAAGCCAAAGGTTTGCGTTAAATAAAACGGGTTAATTGTAACTAGAAATTTCAATTAGATTTAGATCGGGATCGCGAATATAAATTGAAGTAATTTTTCCCATTGCTCCAGTTTTACCAACTAACGCTTCAATAATTTCTACATTACAGGCGCGAAGATATTCTAAAACACTCAATAAAGAATCTTTAGTAATTAGACAAAAATCTGCCGAACCAGGTGTAGGCTTAATTGCTTTTGGTTCGATTTATTTACCAAATTTATGTAAATTTATTTTACAATCGCCAAATTTTAGTGCAACTCTTCCTCGATTGAAAGTAACAACTTCCATACCCAGTACTTTAGAGTAAAACTCACAAGTAGTTTCAATATCTCTTACTGTCAAAACAAAATGGTCGATATTTTCTATTTTCATCTTTTATAGTTAACAAGATTTAAATAATACTTACATTTGTAGCCATATTTACAAATGAATTTGGCGATCGGTTGCAAACTTGTTATATCAAATAAGTTTCCCTATAGCAGATATTTTATAGGGAACAGATTCAGTATTTAAATATTACCAAAGTTAAATAATAATGAATCCTGAAGCACAAGAATTTTTAGGAACATTTGTCTCAGAAAGCTATTACTATTGGGCTTCTGTATTTATGCTCATCATTCATGCTGGCTTCCTCGCTTATGAGGGTGGCGCGTCACGCTGCAAGAACGTGCTGGCAACGATGGTCAAAAATTTGCTTACCTTATCCAGCGTCGGACTTTCCTTCTTTTTCTTCGGTTGGTGGGTTTATAATGGCTTTCCCTTGTTTCCAGTTGCTGGCGGAATTATATTCCCCTGGACTAATCCAGAGACAAGCGAACTAGTTGCCGAACTAAAAGCATTGGCAGACGCTTCCTATCCCTGGTCGGCAGCGATGGGACCCAACACCGCCGATAATTTGACTGGGGTATTTTTCTTTGCCTTTGCTTTGTTTGCGATGACTACAGCCTCTATTCTTTCTGGTGCAGTCATCGAGAGAATAAAAGTCGGAGCTTATATCGTTTTATCAATTGTTCTCGGTTCGTTTACCTGGGTAGTAGCCGCAGCCTGGGGATGGCACTATACTGGCTGGTTTTTAACCAAACTTGGCTATCACGATTTTGGCTGTTCGGCAGTGGTTCATGGAGTTTCTGGCTTTTTTGCTTTAGGAGTTTTGATTAATTTAGGAGCGAGAGTAGGCAAGTTCGACGAGAGTGGTAAACCTAGAGCTATTCTGCCTCACAATTTGCCCCTGACTATGTTGGGTTTGATGCTAATTTTTGTCGGCTTCTATGCCTTTTTAGCCGCCTGCGTTATTTTCGTTCCAGGTCAAACCGTCGAAACGACAATTTACGGTACGCCAATGACTCTAGCCTCAATTGGAGTCAATACCACCTTAGCTTTAGCTGCGGGTATTATTGGAGCCTACATTTCTAGTAATTCAGAACCCTTTTTTACTATTTCTGGGGGTTTGGCTGGAATTATTACCGTAGGCGCGGGTTTAGATTTATATCATCCCTTAATCGTAATTCCTCTAGCTTTTGCGGGTGCTTTTATCATGCCCAAAGTAGCGGCGATTATAGAAAGAGTGGGAATTGACGATGCAGTTGGAGCCTTTGCGGTACACGGCTTTTGCGGTATACTGGGCGCAATTTTACCTGGATTTTTCGCCTATGGCTACCCTCAAGCTGAGGGAATACCAGTTATCAATCCTATCGGTCAGATTGTTCCTGCTCTTATCTGTACCATCATTCTCGGATTTATTCCTGGGTACGGTGTTAGTTTTGTATTGAAAAAACTTGGTCTGTTACGAGTTTCTAGAGCCGAAGAAATCGAAGGTTTAGATATTGCCGATATGGGTGTAGAAGGTTATCCAGAATATAATACGACCTGGCAGAGAGATAACTTACACGCACATAATATTCCTTCAGTTAACGTCACGCCTCCGTAAACAAAATGAGACTGAATCGTTAGCACTACGAGTTGTTATTAATTCGATCGAGCAATAAAAAACAGGAAGTAATAAAATGAGCAGTCCTTTTCAAACGCCGCAAGAGTTTTTGGAAGTAAAAGGTCCACTATATACTTTTGCCAACAATCCTTTTTGGCTGATACTTTTTCTAGTTATTAGCGTGGTTATTTTTTTCTGGTTTATTTTTGCAAGCTATAAAATTAACGGTAGCAAGTCTACACCCGCTAATCCTGCGATGATGAGCATTTTGCTTTTAACTAGTTTTCTTTCACTAGCTCAATCTGCTTATATTTCTGGTACGAATAAAATTGAGAATTATAAACAAAGAAATAAATCTGAAGTTTTATTACGTAAAAGAACGACTATTTTATCTAGAAGATTAACTAACAGAAATAAGCTCGTATCGAGCGGATATCATTCGCGTTTTTCCGATCGCAGTAAAACAATTCGTAGAAGTTGAAAAATTTTAAGTTTTAAAAAATTTAACTCTACTCTGCTTCAAAACCACAAAAAAGTATTTGAAATTACTTTTTGCTACCAAAAAATAATGGTAGCTTTTTTAAATATTTAAGTGGTGTGAGAAATAAATAATGTATAGAGAGACAGCAAAAATCTGTTGTTTTTGTGCTGCTAAAACAACCGAAGTTCTTAGTAGTTTAACGCTAATAATTTTTGGTAATTTTTTTTGGTTGTTTTTAGGGACTTCGGTATTAGCATCAGAGGTAGCCGAAAAAACGAGCGATCGCGCCTTGCCTCCAGAAACTTCTAATCAATTAGGACAAGTTACTGGAGTTGAAGCAATCAAAAACGGTACGATAGATACTACAAGCTTGCTCAATTCCGACTTGGAGTTATTAACCGATTCTAAATTAGAAACTGCTAGTGGTTTAGAACAGCTTACTAAAGTCAACCAGTTACGAGATGTCGCGCCTACTGACTGGGCTTATGAAGCCTTACGTAGCTTAGTAGACCGCTATGGTTGTATTGCAGGTTATCCTAATAATACTTATCGTGGTAGTCAAGCTATTACTCGATATGAATTTGCCGCAGGTTTAAACGCTTGTTTGAATCAGATTGAAAGATTAATCGCCTCTTCACAGACGGTATCGCAACAAGACTTAGATACGATGCAGCGTCTGTCTCAAGAGTTCGCTGCCGAACTTGCAACTGTAGAAGGCAGAATAGACAATTTAGAAAATCGCCTCGCTTTTATAGAAGACAATCGCTTTTCTACTACCACCAAATTTAGTGCTTTTACCTGGTTTAATCTTACTGGAGCGGCAGCCGACGGTGATGTTTTGGTAGAGACAACAGATTTAAGCGTTCCTTCGGTAATTAGACCCCCAGGAAGAGATCCTGTAACTGGCGAACCAGCAGTATCATTGTTGACCGACGATCCTGAAATTACTTTGAGCAATTTAGTCTGGCTGACTTTTGAAACCTCTTTTACGGGGGAAGATGTTTTAGTAACTCAATTGGCGGTAGGTAATGGAGATTCTCCCGCCAATTTGTTTGCTTCGGCTGGTACTTATAATACTTTTGGCATACCTTTTACCGACCAGACAGCAGGGGTTCAGGGAGAAGGTAACAGCGAGGTTGTCATTCACGATTTGTATTACAATTTCCCCATTAATGACAGCTTTCGCATCGCAGTTGGTCCTCAAATCAACTGGTATGTCTTTTTCGAGCAAAATGCCTACACTTATTTTTTAACTGGAGCGAGTAGCTTTAATTCTATCGGTAGTAGTTTATCTAACGCGGTAGATCGCGGTTCGGGAGCAGTGGTGCTGTGGGATATTAGCGATAAGTTTAAATTAAATATTGGCTATCTAGGAGAGTCTACTGAGTTTCTTCCCAGTCCGCCTTTTAATACCGCTAGTGACCCAGACAAAGGTGTGTTTGGGGGTACGAATACCAGCACGGCAGAATTAACTTACTCTCCTACCGATACTTTTAATGCCAGACTGATGTATAACTACACCCACCTCAGTTCGGATGTAAATGTTGTAGGTGGTGTAATTGGGGGGGTAACGGGAGAACCCATACAAAATGGACTAGCCGATGCTGGTGCTGGTGCGGGACTGGATATCGATCCCAATGACGGAGGTTTAAAAGATTCTTTTTCTCATACGGTGGGATTTAATTTCGATTGGGAAATTTTGTCTAAGCTGGGCGTTTTTGCTCGTTATACTTATGCCAGTATCACGCTCAAACCTATAGACAGTACGGTCAACGTTCAATCAATTCAAGCAGGATTGGCTTTTCCCGATGTCGGCAAAGAAGGAGCTTTAGGTACGTTTTCTTTTTTGATTCCCTTTGACGTTACCAATGGCGAAGAATATCTAGTTGCAGGTGCTGGTGATGGTGGTACTCAGTATGAATTTGAATTAAGTTATTTTTATCCCCTCAATGACAATGTTGCTTTAATTCCTGCTTTTTATCTAGTTAGCAATCCTAACAACTTTGACGAGAATCCTAATATCTACGTGGGCAATTTACGAATGCAGTTTAGTTTTTAAACGGTAACTTAATACAGCGATTGCCGAAGGCAAAAGCAAAGCCGATAGCTTAAAGCAACTCAAGGCCTTGAATTAATTCAAGGCTTTTTTTTGACTGTTTGAAGTTACCAGAAGCAAATTAAAATGCGATCGCCTTATTTAATTTTATTAATATATTTCTTTTCTATTTCTTTTTCTTTGTTCTCTTTCTTAGCGAGAAGTTCTTGAAATTTTAGCTTCTGTTCCCCAGAAAGCACATTTAAAAATTTGACCGAAAATGCGATTGATAAGATTTTTTTAACTACTTAATTAGTAACCATTAAGTTTTTAGTGTGGTTTTTTGCATTTGTTGATGTAGGATATTTCCATAGACAAAAATCAATTAATTACATTTTTTAATAGGTTTTATTCTATACAAGTGAACTTATAAGGTTTTCAGCCTCTTAGACTAATGACATACTGCATTCTATTTTTTTTAGGACTAGCAACAATTTGGGTCGCTCTTAAAACAACAGAGGAGATATATCGACTCGCTTTAACTTCTTTGGGTCTGCTTGCTTTGGGTTGGGGATATTTTTCTAGTCCTTGCCTGTTTCAATTTATGAGTGGAATTTTAATTTTGAGTGCTTATCAAATTTACATTGCAACAGTTGAGTCATCATCGTAATTCAGCTCAACTTCTCGAATTAGAACTTTCTGTCATTAGCTAAAACTGCAAACACAGTAAAAATTTACTAATAAGTTTTTTGAAATTTTCATCATGGCAATTACTAATAGAATTCACTTTAGAAACGTAAAAGGCGATATCTTCGGCGGTATCACTGCCGCAGTTATCGCCCTACCAATGGCTTTAACCTTCGGAGTTGCTTCTGGTGCAGGAGCTTCAGCAGGGTTATGGGGCGCGATTTTAATCGGCTTTTTTGCCGCTCTTTTCGGAGGAACTCCCACTCTAATTTCCGAACCTACAGGTCCCATGACCGTAGTGATGACCGCAGTTATTGCAGGACTAACAGCTTCTAATCCAGAAAATGGTTTGGCAATGGCGTTTACCGTCGTCATGCTGGCGGGAGTTTTCCAAATTATTTTTGGGATGTTAAAACTCGGTCGATACGTAACCCTAATGCCCTATACAGTTATCTCTGGCTTTATGTCGGGCATTGGGGTAATTCTGATTATTTTGCAAATTGCTCCATTTTTGGGTCAAGCTAGTCCCAAAGGTGGGGTAGTCGGTACGGTGCAAAACATACCGAATCTGATTGCTAATATCAATCCTTTAGAAACTCTCTTAGCTGCGATAACGGTAGCGATTCTTTTCTTTTATCCTGACAAATTGAAGAAGTACATACCGCCTCAGTTATTGGCATTGATTGTGGGAGCTTTAGTCGCCATATTATTTTTCGGCGATGCAAATATTCGCACTATTGGTGCAATAAAAGTAGGTTTGCCAAGTTTACAACTACCTACTTTTAGTGCAGCTCAAATAAGAGAAATGATAGTTGATGCACTGGTTTTAGGAATGCTGGGCTGTATCGATGCTTTACTCACTTCTTTGGTTGCAGATAGTTTAACTCGTACAGAACACGATTCCAATAAAGAATTAATAGGTCAAGGTCTTGGTAATTTAATAGCTGGTTTATTCGGCGGTATTGCTGGTGCTGGTGCAACTATGGGAACTGTAGTTAATATTCAGTCTGGTGGTAGAACTGCTCTTTCTGGCTTAACCCGTGCAATAGTTTTGCTAATAGTAGTTTTAGGACTTAGTCAATATCTTGAAGGTATTCCTCTAGCAGTTTTGGCAGCAATTGCCCTTAAAGTTGGTATCGATATTGTCGATTGGGGTTTTCTCAAACGCGCTCACAAAATCTCTACCAAAGCCGCGCTAATTATGTATGGGGTAATTATCCTGACGGTGTTTGTAGATTTGATTGTTGCTGTCGGTGTCGGGGTATTTGTTGCTAACGTTTTAACTATCGAACGTCTTTCCAATCATCGTGCCGACCAAGTTAAAGCTGTTACCTATGACGATGAAGAAATAAAACTCAAACTGGAAGAAAAACACCTGTTAGAAAAAGCTAATGGTCGCGTACTTCTATTCTATTTAAGCGGTCCAATGATTTTTGGTGTAGCTAAAGCTATCTCTCGCGAACACAATTTGATCGACAATTATCAGGCATTGGTTCTAGATCTATCGGAAGTACCTATTTTGGGTGTAACCTCTTCTTTAGCTTTAGAAAATGCCATTACCGAAGCACTAGAAAAAGGTCGCCAAGTCTTCTTGGTAGGTGTGAGCGGACAGGCAGAAAAACGCTTGAAAACGATGGGGGTAATGACACAAATTCCCACTCAAAATATTTTAAGCGATCGCACTATGGCTCTCAGACAGGCAGTAAATTACGTTGACGAATACAGCGATTTCGATCGCGGCACAGTTCCACCTCAAGCAATTAGTTAGTAGTTGAGGGTTAATAGTCATTTATCTTTAATTTTGGAATGCTTTTAATAAACGTCGAATGACTAATAAATAACAAAACTAGAATTCAAATTTAAAACATCTTTGCAAACATAAAATCATGATTAATTTGGCATCGATATTTCCTAATCCCTTAGTTCCCGATTGTATCTTTACTTCTCCATTACTAGCTACCGAGCCTAGTTCTGAAACTGCACCAATGGTATTAGCAGGGGTTTTATTGAGTCTAATCTTTATTTATCTAGCAAGTAAACTAGGAGGGGAACTTTCTAAATTAGTCGATTTACCTCCCGTGCTGGGCGAACTAGTTGCTGGTGTAGTAGTAGGGGTTTCTGCATTGCACCTATTAGTATTTCCCGAAGCTGGTGCAGTTGCTGGCGATTCAGTTGTTATTACTATCCTACAGTTTGTGGGGTTAAATCCCGAAAGCACCGAGGAAGTATTTGCCCTCTCTAGTGAAGTTGTCTCTGTGTTAGCCGAAATTGGAGTAATCATACTCTTATTTGAAATCGGTTTAGAATCGGATATTAGAGAACTGCAAAAAGTTGGAGTTAGAGCGGCTATCGTGGCAATTGTAGGTGTTGTCGCTCCCTTTGTCGCTGGTACTGTAGGTCTGGTATTAATCTTTGGTATGCCTACAATTCCTGCGGTGTTTGCTGGTGCGGCATTAACTGCTACTAGTATTGGTATCACCTCCAAGGTACTGTCGGAGTTGGGACAGCTAAAATCTACAGAAGGTCAAATTATTGTCGGTGCGGCAGTTATCGATGACGTTCTCGGTATTATTGTCTTAGCTGTAGTAGCCAGTCTGGCAAAAACTGGAGAGGTAGATATTGTTAACTTAGTCTATCTAATTCTTAGTGCTACTGCTTTCTTAGTTGGTTCGATCTTTTTAGGTAAATTCTTTAACAAAAGCTTCGTCGCTATTGCTGAAAAACTTCAGACTAGAGGAAATTTAGTCATTCCTGCCTTAATTTTTGCTTTCTCGATGGCGTTTCTAGCTAATGCCATTCACTTAGAGGCAATTTTGGGTGCATTTGCCGCTGGTTTGGTTTTAGATGAAACTGACAAACGTAAAGAATTAGACCAACAGGTTATTCCCATTGCAGATATCTTAGTGCCAATCTTCTTTGTATCTGTCGGTGCCAGAGTAGATCTTAGCGTCCTCAATCCCTCTAGTGCTGCTAACCGACAGGGATTAATTATTGCCGCTTTCTTAATTGTAGTTGCCATTATCGGTAAATTAATTACTGGTTGGGCAATTGTAGGTCAAGAAAAAATCAACCGTTTGGCAATTGGTATTGGCATGATTCCTCGCGGTGAGGTCGGCTTGGTCTTTGCTGGTATAGGTGCAGCTAGTGGCGTTTTAGATAAACCTTTACAGGCAGCTATCATTATCATGGTAATTCTCACGACTTTCATCGCTCCTCCTTTATTGCGTTTTGCTTTTAAAGGAGAGGAACAACTAGTAGAACAACCAGAGTTGTCATAAAATAACGAGCGTTGTTTTTAAAACTAAAAATGTAAATCTTGGCGATCGCTAAGTATGACAATTGGCATCTCGATCCATTGCTAATGAATCACCACTGATTACAAATACAAACAATAATATAAGTATTTTCTATATTTCTATGTATTTTTTAGTGGTATCATTTATACATAGATTTTAGTCAATGGTTTTAAACAAACAATAGTACAAAGTCTATGAACGCTAAAACTGTAGGCATTCATGGCGACAGTACAAAGTTTTCTATCTATCTTTCAATCATCACTTGCCTGTCGTCCCGACCCTTAAAAAGTTTTTAATAAAGGAGGAATTACAACATGGATTTTTTGTCTGATTTTTTGACGCGCTTCCTGGCGCAGTTACAGTCCCCGACACTCGGCTTTCTAATTGGTGGTATGGTTGTTGCTGCCCTCAATAGCCGACTGCAAATTCCAGATGCAGTCTATAAGTGGATCGTCTTCATGCTGCTCATAAAGGTTGGTCTGAAGGGCGGCATTGCAATCCGCGAGTCCAATCTGGCGGAGATGCTGTTGCCCGCAGTGTTTGCCGTAGTAATAGGGATTCTAATCGTGTTTATCGCACGCTACACCTTGGCGAAGCTGCCGAAGGTTAGAGTCGTGGATGCTATTGCGACTGGGGGCTTGTTTGGTGCCGTGAGTGGCTCTACCCTCGCCGCTGGCATAACGGTACTGGAACAGCAAGACATCGCATACGAGGCTTGGGCTGGCGCACTCTATCCCTTCATGGATATCCCAGCACTCGTGACTGCAATTGTCTTGGCTAGCATTTATACCAGCAAGCAGAACCGTACCGCAGAAGAGTCTCTCAAGAAGCAGGAGTCTCTCAGCAAGCAAGCTGTTACCGCAGGCGGGTATTCTAGCGAGCAGAAGTATCCCACCAGCAGACAGGAGTATCGCAGCCAGCAGCGCATTACTGCAAGCGGGTATCCCAAAGAGCAGCGCGATAGCGTAAGCAAACGGGTCGAGATCTGGCCCATCATCAAGGAAAGCCTCCAAGGATCTGCCCTATCAGCACTACTGCTCGGTCTCGCTCTAGGTCTGCTAACCCAACCAGAACCTGTCTTTGAGAGCTTCTACGAGCCCCTCTTCGACGGACTGCTTTCGATCCTGATGTTGGTAATGGGTATGGAAGCCACGGCAAGAATCGGCGAGCTGCGCAAGGTGGGTCACTGGTACGCCCTATATGCCTTTGTGGCACCGCTAGTGCATGGGTTTATAGCCTTCGGTTTCGGTCTGATTGCCCATTACACCACGGGGTTCAGCCTTGGGGGTGTTGTGCTTCTGTCCGTCATCGCTGGCTCTAGTTCAGACATTTCAGGACCCCCCACCTTACGAGGCGGTATCCCGTCGGCTAATCCCTCGGCATACATTGGCTCATCCACGGCCGTCGGCACGCCAATTGCAATTGCCGTTGGAATACCGCTATTCATCGGGGTCGCCCAGGCGGTGATGGGTGGCTAATCCCAAAGGGGTCGCGGTCTGCTGGTGCTTCTTTGACCCAGCGATCGATACGGCGGCTGGAGCGGAGCGAACGCGCGCGGTGCTGCCGTTTTTCTGAGTTTATATATATATAGTTTAATAAATACACACGTTAAGAGGTAACACATATGACCCAACAAGCAAGCAAGCTCGTCATCGTCACGGAAAAGGTACTGCTGAAAAAGATCGCCAAGATCGTCGACGAAGCTGGGGCTACCGGTTATACGGTGGTGGACGCTGGCGGTAAAGGCAGTCGCAACGTGCGCTCGTCGGGACAACCCTCCGTTTCCGACACTCAGTCGAATATAAAGATAGAGGTGCTTATCCGCAATCGGGATATGGCCGTGAAAATTTCCGATAAGATCGCAGCGGAGTTTTTCGACGATTATTCGGGCATCGCCTATATCTGTAACGCGGAAGTACTGCACGCGCACAAGTTCTGACTTTTTCACCCAGCCGATCGAACCGAGAAGCTGGGGCAAGACCCCGATTTACACGAAAACTCAGCAAAATGGGAGAACCGCACCCGTAGGCGTAGCCCGCCAGCGGCATCGCGCCGCTCTAAATCAATGAAGCTAATACTATCCCTCGGACAAAAGGCAGCAAGTCTCATTTTGAAAAAATAAGAACTATCAATTCAGCTACAAGATAATAAAAACAATGGAAAATTTAGTATTAGATAAAAATACCTGGATCTGGTTTTGGTTTACTGTTTATGCTTTGACTACAGTTTTTATATTACCTAATAAACTCAAGTTTGATTTTTCAAAAGTATCAGATTTCGAAAGCAATATCTTTCAATTTGCTTGGCGTTTTGGATTTCGCAATGCTTTAGCTGTTTTTGTTGCTTTAATAATAAAAAACATTATTTAAAAGTAATGTTTGTCAATTTTAGATCGGACTGTAAGGTATATTTTTGAATATTTAGTGTTTTATAGTTTATCAATCTTCAAAACACTGAAATTTATCTTACTCAGACTAAGGTGACAATTGAAAATTTAACTTTTAGTCAGCTAAAACTGTATAATCTCGATTTACTGGATTATTTTGGTCGCATGCTAAGTTTGTTGCTTTAATTGTCATTTCTGCATCCCAAATTTGAGTAACAACAAAAACAATTTACCTCGAACAGACAATGCAAGAAACTACGAATTTCAAATTAGATGCGGTATATTTGCGCAATATTACTTATTGAGTTGTTGTTTACTTAGTTGAATTTGTAAGATACTGATGTTAATTTTAGAAGCTTTTGTATTTGCCACGATATTATGTGGCTTTTTTGGCATCATCTTTAAGAAAAATTTGGTAATGAAAATCATCTCAATGGACATTATGAGTACGGGAATCATTGCCTATTACGTATTGGTAGCATCGCGGGATGGTTTGTTTACGCCAATTGTGTCGAATAAAGACAATGTTGCCTATGCCGACCCCGTTCCCCAGGCAGTTATTCTGACAGCAATTGTAATTGGGTTTTCAATCCAGGCGTTGATGCTGGTAGGGGTAATGAAGCTAGCTAATAATAATCCTACCTTGGAAACTAGCGCGATCGAAGAAAACAATACACCATGACCGAAATTACAATTATTTGGCTAGCTCTATCATTTTTTGTTGGGTTTATTATTTATCTATTGCCCAAACTAGACCGCTATTTTGCATTAGCAATAGCGTTAGTTTCTGCTGCTTATTCGGTATCGCTCTTTTTAATGCGATCGCCTTTAAATATTCAGCTGCTAGATAATTTTGGCGTTACTTTAACTATCGATCGCTTGAGTGGCTTTTTTATTTTGACTAACGCCTTGGTCACGGCAGCAGTAGTTGTTTACTGTTGGCAAACAGGTAAAACATCTTACTTTTATATGCAGACAATTATTCTGCATGGCAGCGTTAATGCAACTTTTATCTGTGCCGATTTTATTAGTTTGTACGTGGCGTTAGAAGTAATTAGTATTGCTTCTTTTTTATTAATTACTTATCCCCGTACAGATAGAGCGATTTGGGTGGGCTTACGCTATTTATTTGTCAGCAATACGGCAATGCTGTTTTATTTGGTAGGAGCAGTGCTGGTATATCAAGCACATCATTCTTTTAGTTATGCAGGTTTGCGCGGTTCTCCTCCCGAAGCAGTGGCTTTAATTTTTTTAGGTTTGTTGGTCAAAGGAGGTATTTTTGTTTCTGGGTTATGGCTGCCTCTAACACACTCCGAATCAGAATCTCCAGTCTCGGCAATGCTTTCGGGGGTAGTAGTAAAAGCGGGGGTATTCCCCTTAGTACGTTGTGCGCTGCTGCTAGAAGAAATAGATCCTGTAGTGCGGTTTTTTGGCGTGTGTACGGCACTGTTGGGGGTAGGCTATGCCGTATTTGAAAAAGATACCAAACGGATGTTGGCATTTCATACCATTTCACAGTTGGGTTTTGTTCTCGCTGCGCCAGTTGTAGGTGGTTTTTATGCGCTTACTCACGGTTTGGTAAAGTCTGCCCTGTTTCTCATTGCTGGTATTTTACATAGTCGTAATTTTAAACAACTACAGCAGCAACCTATTAGTAACAAACTTTGGATTGCTTTAGTAATTGCTAGTTTTTCTATTTCTGGTTTTCCTCTGTTATCTGGTTTTGGCGCAAAAGTATTAACCAGTAAAAATTTATTGCCTTGGCAGGTTATTGGCATGAATCTTGCCGCTTTGGGAACGGCAGTTTCCTTTGCTAAATTTATTTTTCTGCCACATCACAAGGAGATGGAGAAAAGAGACAATAGGGAGATAGGGAAAAAAATACAGCCTGGTTTTTGGTGGGCGATGGTTATTTTACTTGGTGGATTGGTTGGGGCAAACGTTTTTTACTATCAGGCTTATACTCTGCAAAATACGCTCAAACCACTGGCAACAATTGTTCTTGGCTGGTTAGCATATCTCCTGATTTTCAAAAAATCGGTAATAAAATTACCTCGGGCGATCGAACAATTCGACCATTTAATCGGGGTAATGAGCTTAATGTTAATCTTACTATTCTGGATTGTATGGACGCGAGCAACTATCTCAATCTAATTTTACGACTAGCAATTTGGTTTTTGCTTACTGCCGATTTTAGTTTGTCCAATATTATTATCGGTGTGGCGATCGCTTTTTTGTTGCCTCGCGGTTATACTTCTTCGGGCAAGTTAAAAGATTGGCTAAGGGTGTTGTGGGAAATCTTAAGAGCAATTCCCCAAGCATATTTAGAAGCAATTCAAATGATGCTACGTCCCCACAACCGTGAAGAAATTGTCAGACAAAGAGTCAAACCAAGACGCACACCAGGACTAGTATTTTTAGATATATTCCTGATTACCTTTACCCCCAAAACTATTGTGACTAAATACGATCGACGGGGGTGGTATGAAGTACACAGAGTAACAAGAAGCAGCAGCAAGTAGCAAGTAAGATGGATTCAATTTTAATCGCCATGATTTTAGCCTTACTAATACCAATTTATGAAGCTTGGCAAGATAATGATATTTGGCAAAAAATGCTGGCGTTTGCCAGTATTGCCACCAAGACTTCCATTATGATGCTAGTTATTTCTGTTTTACGCGATGATTGGTCGATTGGCGTAGTTGCAGTTATTATTCTGTGCGTGGGTAATGCAGGATTGATGTTGCTAGCACATTTAATTAAACGATTGAACGAAGCGTAACATCAGTTAAGTAACAAGTAATAGGTAGTAGACAATAAGTAAACACACTATAAAAGCTTATAGCTTATAGCTTGTAAATTATTATGATTGACATTTTGAGTTATAGTCTGATGGTAATCGGCATCATCTTCTGGTTTTGGGGAACATTGCCGTTAATTGGCAAGCGATCTGTTTTATATAAGCTTCACAGTCTTTCTGTCGCCGATACTCTCGGTTCGATGACTATTATCTTGGGTTTACTACTCAAAATACCTGGTGAATGGTCGCTGTTGCTGCTAGCAATTATTACCTTAGCAATTTGGAATACCGTGTTGGGATATGTCATAGCCTACTGCGCCAGCGATGAAAAGATTGAAGATAGGAATAAACTGACAAGTAGCTAATAACCACTGACAAAATCAAAATGATCGATAAATATTATATTTATATAATTGTCGCATTGTTACCGCTATCAGCCTTGATGCTGGTATTTCAAGCTAATCCCTATCATGCTTTAGTTATTAGAGCTATTTTAGGGGCAGTTGCGGTATTAATCTATGCTGTTTTAGGTGCTGCCGATGTAGCTTTAACTGAGGCTTTGGTAGGTACAATGTTGGCAATTACTCTTTATGTGGTCGCAGTACGTTCCTCTTTGGTTATGCGTTTGGGTGTATTGCAAGAATTAGCAATAGAACGGGAAAGTTATTTCGTAGAATTAATAGCCAATCTGAAAAAAGCCATTAATAGACATCATTTGCGTCTCGAATTAGTCGAATATCCCGATTTACAAGCTTTAGAACGGGCATTGATGACTAAAGAAATACACGGAATTTGTACTACCAAACCCAAATCTTTGGAACCACAACTAAATAAGACCACAGGAATAGATGTCAGGCAAATTTATCATACTGCAATTAGAGTTCGTCGTTTGTATGAGATTTTGCAATCCGAACTAGCTTCACCCGAAACTCAACTAACTTTGGTAACTGTACCTGACGGAGAAGATAAGCATTGATGAAGTGGATTTATTTTTTGGCTGGAATAGCCTTATTTATTAAAGTACTTATAATGCCCAATCCAGCAGCAGAATGGTCAGAATTTTCTATTGTTGAGGCGATCGCCGAAGATGCAGGCGTACCGAATGCGGTTTCGGGTATTATCTTTCGCAATCGTCTTTATGACACAATTTTTGAAGTGGTGGTATTTACCATCGCTATATTAGGCGTGAAGTTTCTCCTGGCAAACGAACAACCTACAGAAACAGTGTATCGATTCAGCGATCGCCCTTCAATAATTTTGGCACGTCTGGGGGCTACTATCTCTGCAATTGTCGCGATCGAACTGGCAATTAGAGGTCATCTCAGCCCTGGGGGTGGTTTTGCTGCTGGTGTAGCTGGAGGTACTGCAATCGGCTTAATTGCCATTACTTCTAACTCTCGATGGATGGAAGCAATATATAAAAAATGGAATGCTGCTACTTGGGAAAAAATTTCGGTTTTAGTTTTTATTGTTTTGGCAATAGTAACTTTAATTGGTTTTCAGTTACCATCAGGAGAATTAGAAACTTTATTTAGTGGCGGTATGATTCCTTTGCTGAATGTTTTAGTAGCGATTAAAGTTGCTTTGGGTTCATGGGCAGTTATTTTATTATTTATCCGCTATCGAGGTCTACTTTAAATCAAACACTGCTGTTTTATCTTTTAATACTAAATCCTGTTGAAATACACCATAAAAGCTAAGTAAAGGCAAAAGGCAAGAGGCAATAGGTTTTCAGCCTGGTTAACGCCCCCAAGTTAAAAATGGGTTTTGTAAATCGGATTTAGTATAAATAATCAATTAAGTTTTTAATGAAACGCAAGTTCCTCTAAATACGAGTGTTCCTCCCATAAGCTCGCGATCGCGATAGATAACATTGCTTTTAGTTGCCATTGTTTTTTATTTTTTAACTTATTTGCGATCGCGCTACTTAGTGCGTTTTAAATGTAGTTTACGAGACGATTTTTTAACCGTTGCAAAAATTTGGGACGAGCCGCAATTATGGCTCACAGCTTGACGCAATCTTTTACGAATTTCAGTACGAGGAGAGATTGTACACACAATAACTCTGGCTCTAATAGAGCTAATTTTAGCCTTGAGTTGCAAATGTTTTTTAAGCAATTGCAAGAAATAGGTGTTTTGCTTGCCAAATTGCATTAAGATTGGCAATTATGCAAGACAAACTTGCAATAGATAGTCTTAGCAATTGCAAATACAACTATGACAGGAAAAACCTTAAACAATAGTTCTGCTGGCATTCTAATTCTAATTCTTCCCGTAGCATTAGCAGTTGTAATTTTGTACAAACTGTGGCCCTTGTTGTTAGTGCTAATATTGTTATTTGCCCTCTTTAGAATTTGGCAAAATTATCAATGGCAAAAGTGGTGTGCCGAGGTCAATCCCTACTTCAATCAATTGATCAAAGAAAATCGCGGTTATCTTACCCCAGTAGACTTGTCCTTAAAAGCAGACCTTACTGCTAGAGCAGCCAAAACCTTTTTACAAAACAAAGCTATTGATTACGGCGTAGCACCAAAGACAATCCCCGATAAGGGAGTCGTTTATTACTTTCCTACTGCAAGTGCTTTAGGCAGTATTTTAGATGATAGCGAACCAGAAGAAGAGTCAGAACTATCTTTAAACTCTTATGATGCTGCCAATGATTCCGAGAGGCTGTCAGTGCGTGGAATAGCTAGCCTTGCAAAACAAGAACAAGCTCGACAGCAAGAAAATCAAGAGTCAGCCTCTACTACTACAACTCAAAAACCAACCGAAGAAAGCGCGAAATACGCTCAAGAACAAGCTGATGATGCAACATCGTCAAAACCTTCAAGCTTTGGCAGCGATTTCGATCGAGATCTAGAGACAGATGCAGTTACGACTCAAGCAGCCGAAGCTGAAGCGGCAACTGAAACCACTAGCGATCGCGCTTTAATCCAAGCAGACCTGGCAAAACGGCTAGACCTTAATTCTAGTACTGTTGGCAGACGTAAATTGGATGAAGACTTTTCTCAATGGAGTCAGAGTAAAGATCCCGAAGGAATAGGCTGGAAATACATTAGCGAAACTAAAGAGTTCGTACCTCTAGATGAAAATTAAGGACGAGCCGAACTAAAAAATAAACAGTAAACTATTTACTGTTGACTAAAGTAACGTACATAAGGTGACTAAAAATCAATCGCTCGTACCTGAATGGCAGTGGTGCAGTTGGAACGGGTCGAGCTATTTAACCTGTAGTTTGCTAGCGAATTGGCAGCATGGTTTTTTTACTGGAGAATCTTATCCCCAAACTCCCGACCGATTGATTGCGGCTTTCGACCCTGATGCCGAAGTTTATCGACTCAAGCAGGTGCATGGCAAAATAGTTTTAACTCCTAAAGAAATTAACCTTGCAAGTCAACAGGCTGAAAACAATACTTTAGTTGATGGAGACGGTTTAGTTACCGATGGTTTGCGGCAGTCAGTCTGGGTCGCCAGTGCAGACTGCAACTCCGTACTGATTGCGGATATTTCGTCGGGAAAAGTTGCTGCCGTTCATGCAGGTTGGCGGGGAACTTCACTGAAAATTGTCCCCGAAGCGATCGCTCGTTTTCTAATTTGGGGAAGTTCCCTCAAAGATCTGCGAGTCGTTATGGGACCTGCAATTTCGGGTGAGGTTTATCAAGTAGGAGAAAAGGTAGCTGCTGAAGTTGGAGCTACTATAGTTTGTGCGGCAGCAGCCCAAGATAGCCAGGCAATATTAGCTAAGTTATCCGAGTTACCTGTTAAGCTACTTTTAGCCGATGATAAACCAGGAAGAGTCCGTTTAGATATTAGATTGGTCAATCAAATACAGTTAGAACAGTTGGGAATCAATCGCGAACAAATTGCGATCGCCCCCTATTGTACTTACAAGAATGACCGTTTTTGCTCCTATCGCCGTACTAAAAAAAAGGAAGTACAGTGGTCGGGAATTGTTAGTAATTGAAAGTGTTAGCGATCGCCATTGTTTGACTCTATTAAAAAAATTTTACCTTCTCTCGAACAGCAGCCTAGCTGGGAACAGTATCGCCAATATCGGCAAGTGCTGAAGTTGTGGCAGAAAACTGTAACTTCAGCTACAGCCAATCAAGCTCGACCAACTTATCTTAAAAAAGGTATTTTGTGGGTTGCTACTTCTAGTTCTGTTTGGGCGCAAGAATTATCTTTTCAAAGATATTCTTTACTGAAAAAGCTGAATTCTCAGTTGGCGTTTGAGCTTAAAGATATTCGTTTCTCTTGCTCTTTATGGCATAACGCTACTCACCAGCAACATGAGCAACATGATTTTAGCGAGTCGCTCTTATCCCAGCGAAGATCCAAACCTTTTGAGCCAGTGGGCGACTACCCTCGGCATACTGCCAAAGGGAACAGCCAAAAAGTTTCTAGTTCTCACTTCCAAGAACCACAAGCTGCTGTCCGAAATTGGTTGAAATCGATTGAAGCTCGCTCTCAATCTTTACCTTTATGTCCTCAATGTTCGGTACCTACTCCCGAAGCCGAACTGCAACGTTGGCAGCAGTGTTATCTTTGTTATTCCAAACAAAAATTTGCGGCATATCGTCCGAGCGTAAATTAAAATTATAAAAAACAATAAAGATTAAATAAAATAAATCGACCAAAAGATATAAAGCTAATTAACGGCGATCCCCAATAGTTTTACATCGTGTATATCCGTAGATATACGGATATTTATTTAGTTTAAAATCACTTTTTTTGATCGTTATGTATATTTATTAATCAAATATTAAGACAATCTAAAAAACAAATTATCCTTGGGGATCGCCAAAACATAGTAACAATCACAGCTACAATCACTTATTTACGATTAAATCGATAAAGCAAAATAGAAGTAATTGACATAGATTAAATCTATTTTTTAATAAAACATTACTAATGAACATCAATAAGATTACAACTTCTGCTTGTCGATTTTGTCGCTACTACAAACCAGTAGGGCGCAGAGGCGGTAGTTGCCAAATGTTAGGTGTACCAGTTCAAAGCAGTTGGAAAGCCTGTGCTTTAGCCACCCCACCATTTGAGACAGACTTTTTGCAGTTGGAAGAGCTTCTAGATTTAGAAACTTCTTTGTTAGAAATAGACTCTTTGACTTCCTCAAAGCAAGCTACCGTAGCTACAAAATTATGATACAGCAAAAGTCAAGAGTCAAAAAGCAAA
The DNA here is from genome assembly GCF_000756305.1 of Myxosarcina sp. GI1. Classification (NCBI taxonomy): domain Bacteria; kingdom Bacillati; phylum Cyanobacteriota; class Cyanophyceae; order Pleurocapsales; family Pleurocapsaceae; genus Myxosarcina; species Myxosarcina sp. GI1. The sequence continues at coordinate 779,952 of NZ_JRFE01000014.1, read as the reverse complement.
AATCGCGCACTAAGATGCTTAATCTATAAAGCTTTCAGGCGAGAGACAAAGCTCAGTCGAGCCGTAGTTTGAAGTGTCTTACTTTTTGTCTACTGCTATATTAGGCTTTAGGCTCTAACCAAAAAATGATGTATTTTTTTTAAACTTAAAATAATACTACTCAATAGTGGCTGCGAGTTATGGCAGCCAAGGATATTGACGAAAGTTTGGAGGACGTTTTTCCAAAAATGCTTGCTTGCCTTCTGCTCCTTCTTCAGTCATGTAATAAAGTAAAGTAGCATTACCAGCCAATTCTTGTAATCCTGCTTGTCCGTCACAGTCAGCATTAAAAGCAGCTTTAAGACAACGAATAGCTATAGGACTTTTAGTTAAAATTTCTTGTGCCCACTGTATTCCTTCTGCTTCCAACTGCTCTACAGGAACGACGCAGTTAACTAAACCCATTTCTAAAGCTTCATTAGCATTATATTGACGGCAGAGAAACCAAATTTCTCTGGCTTTTTTTTGTCCTACATGACGGGCGAGATAGCTAGCTCCGAACCCACCATCAAAACTACCTACTTTAGGACCAGTCTGTCCGAAAATTGCATTGTCTGCCGCAATAGTTAGATCGCAAATTACGTGGAGTACGTGACCACCACCTATTGCATAGCCTGCAACTAAGGCAATGGTTACTTTTGGCAACGAGCGAATTAGCCTTTGCAAATCTAGTACGTTCAACCGAGGCACACCTTTGTCGTCTACATAACCTGCTTTGCCCCTAACGCTTTGATCGCCGCCAGAACAAAAAGCATATTTACCGTCTGTGTGAGGTCCCGCTCCCGTAAGCAAAACTACCCCAATTTGGCTGTCTTCACGAACATCACAAAAGGCATCGTACATTTCAAATACGGTTTGCGGACGAAAAGCATTGCGTTTGTGGGGGCGATTGATGGTAATTTTGGCAACGCCGTTCCACTTATGATATAAAATATCTTGATAATTTTTAACCTTTTGCCATTCAGTGTTCATAAATTGCCGTATTGAATTAGTTAAATTTACCTGTTAATGGCATTAAAGATATCAAAAAATGCGAGAGATAGAGATAGAGGTATTTGTCAGTAAAAAAATTATTCCTCTGTCACATACCCCTACTTTCTCTAACTAAAGCAACCCCACACTTTTATAGAGACAAAAATTCCCCATAACATAAGTGCCTGAGATTAGTTTAAACAGAAGCTCTAGCAGCAGCAGCCTCTTCGGGATGAATTCCCAATCTAGTTAAATTGAGGCGATTTTTTTGATCGAAACCGCGTATTTTAACCACAATTTCATCGCCAACTGCTACTTCATCTTCAACCTTGCCTACTCTTCCTTCAGCTAGCTGAGAAATGTGAATCATTCCTTCTTTGCCAGGTAGAATTTCTACAAATGCTCCAATGTCGATAATTCTGGTAACTTTACCGACATAAACATCCCCTTCGGTTAGCTTGCGCGTAATGTTGAAGATAGTTTTTCTAGCTTTTTCGGCTTTTTCAGCTTCGACTGCCGCAATAACTACCGTACCGTCATCTTCAATGTCAATTTTAGCTCCTGTCTGCTCGGTAATGGCTTTGATAGTTTTACCAGAAGGTCCAATTACCATACCAATTAAATCGGGATCGATCTTCATGGTTAACAAACGAGGTGCATAAGGAGATAGTTCCTTACGGGGTTCGGCGATCTCTTCAACCATTTTTTCGAGAATGTGCATTCTCGCTGGCTGCGCCTGTTGAATCGCTTTAGCAACGGTTGCTAATGATAAACCCGTAATTTTCATATCCATTTGCAGGGCGGTAATTCCCGTATCCGTTCCCGCAACTTTAAAATCCATGTCGCCCAAAAAGTCTTCAATGCCCTGGATGTCGGTTAAAATTCTGACTTCTTCGCCTTCTTTAATCAAACCCATTGCCGCACCGCTAACAGGTTTGCTAATTGGTACTCCCGCATCCATTAAAGCCAGGGTAGAGCCACATACCGAACCCATTGAGGTAGAGCCATTAGAAGATAAAACTTCCGAAACCACACGTAAGACGTAAGGAAACTCTTCTTGACTTGGCAAAACGGGAATTAGAGCGCGTTCGGCTAAAGCACCGTGACCGATTTCTCTGCGTCCTGGCGATCGCATCGGTTTGGTTTCTCCTACCGAATAGGGAGGAAAATTATAGTGGTGGAGATAGCGTTTTTCGTCTTGAGGATTGAGTTCTTCACCTACATCTTGAGCATCTCCCGAAGTCCCTAAAGTAGTTACCGATAGCACTTGGGTCAATCCTCTTTTAAACAGTCCGCTACCGTGAACCCTTTGAGGCAACAGTCCTACTCTACAGCTTATCGGTCTAACTTCGTCTAGCTTGCGCCCGTCCACTCTAATTCCTTCTTCAACGATTTGAGCGCGCATTAGCTTTTTGGTCAGAGCTTTAAAAGACTTACCGATCGCTTTAGGATCTTCAGTAGTAGCGATAACAAGTTCATCGTCTTCTGGCAGTTCGGCGATCGCTGATTCAATTTTGGTTTGTTTAATGGCATCTAGAGCTTCATCGCGACCGTTTTTATCTAGGTCGTATTGAGAGAGAATCTGTTTGATATCTTCTGTAGCGCGATCGCTAATAAATTTATCGAGATTGACTGGTTCTTCGGGAGGTTCGGCAGTAACAATTTCAATGCCCAACTCTTTTATCAAATCTCTTTGAGCCTGAATCAATTCTTGTACGGCTTCGTAGCCAAAATCAATCGCCTCGATAATATCTTGTTCTGGTAGCTGGTTGGCTCCTGCTTCCACCATTACCACGCCATCGGGACTACCAGCTACTACTAGATCTAAATCTCCCTGTCCCACTTCTTTATAAGTAGGATTGATAATAAAATCATCTCCTACCAAACCGACTCTGACTGCTGCCATCGGACCGTAAAAGGGAATTTTGGCGAGTAATACCGCTACTGATGCTCCAGTTACTGCCAGCACGTCGGGAGGTACGTCTTCATCCATTGACAGGGTAGTAGCAACTATTTGAATATCGTCTCGCAACCAGCTAGGTAATAGAGGGCGCAAAGGTCGATCGATCAATCTACTGGTGAGTGTAGCTTTTTCTGGAGGTCGCCCTTCTCGGCGCAAAAAACCGCCAGGAATACGCCCTGCGGCATATTGTCTTTCTTCGTAATCAACAATTAGTGGTAAAAAATCGATTCCTTCTCTTCCCTTAGCTCTAGTTGCAGTTACTAAAACCGCCGTATCTCCCGACTGGATTAGTACGGAACCGCCTGCTTGTGGCGCGAGCAGACCTACCTTGAGCCTAATATCCCTGGCATCAAAGGATATTGACTTATCGAATTCTTGCATTAAGTTTACTTTTCCTTATTCTCTCACTTTCTTTTTCTGTGGCGATCCTAACACTATCTGAATTTGAAGATCTAAATTGAGAGTGAGTAATCGAATGAGAGTGTATTCGACAATTAACAGTAAGCAATAAACAATGTGCAATTATCAATGTTCATTGTTGAAAGAGCGTGCGCTCCTTAATAAATATTGTTTAAGTTAGATTAAATTCTTTGAGGGCAGGTAAAAAATTCTGATTTTCATGACTGGGACGACTGAGTTTAATTAAAGCAAAACGCTGTAGGGGTGTAAGTTTTTGCCACTGGTGGAGATGTAGATCTATTTTCAATTCGCGAGCTTTAGCAGTAACCGCATCGGGAATAACTGTATCATTTAGCCAGGGAGAATGGGGAGATACAGCTAGTTCTCCTGCGGGTTTTCCCGTTTTTTTGGTTATTAAACTCTGTAACCATTGGCGATAAGCTGCTGCTTCTGCTTCTGTCTCACAGGGCATTTCTACCAGTGTCAGCCGCTCTGTGGTATCGAGTAAATTCCAATGGTGCAGCTTTAACTTTACCCCACAGGTATCTAGCTTCATTCTGACAATCATTGGGATACAGCGTAGCGATTCGGTGAAATCAGCTTCAAATTGAAAATAGGGTAGGTTAGAGAGCGAGAACTGAGACACGGCTAATTCCTAATTTTTTTTATTTTAAACAGAAACAGATTCTTTAACTTCAAGCAAAGCCCGAATAGGTTGAGGCTGTTCGGCAAATGCTTCAGTTTCGTTTTTTACAGGAGCTATATTCACCGCACAGGCTTTTAACTCTGGTTGCAGAGAAATCGGACAGGCCTCGGGATGAGTCATACTATTAGCTTCAGCTGCATCTGCCCATAAAGCTCCCCAGTGCATAGGTACAAATACCGTTCCAGGTGCGATCGCCTTGGTTATTTTAGCTACAAACCGACCACAACCTCGGCGCGATCGCACTTCGACCGTTGCTTCGGCTTCAATTCCAGATTTCTCGGCATCGTTAGGATGAATCTCAATAAAAGGCTGAGGCTGCATTTTATTAATTTTCTCAATCCGTCCCGTACGGGTCATAGTGTGCCAGTGTTCGTAAAGTCGACCGATAGTCAAGACCAAAGGATAAGCTGCGTCTAAAGGTTCTGCCAAACCTTTGGAATGAAAAGCCGCAAATTTTGCTCGTTTGTCGGCAGTATTAAATTCACCCTTGGTATAGAGTCGTTTGGGTTCGCCAGAGCTATTGGAGTCCTTTTTATCGGAGAATAAAGAAGAAAACAATCCATTGTCTCGATCGCCTTTCTTACTTGTATCTATAATTTCGTTATCGGGATAAGGCCACTGTAGGGGAGTTTTCGCCAATTTTTGATAACTCAAACCACTCATGTCGCAAGGGCGGTTTTTAGTTAATTTAACAAATTCGCGATAAACCTCGGCAGAATTGGCAAAGTCAAATTCTTTTTCATAGCCCAAACGACGACCCACTTCAGCAAAAATTTCCCAATCTGCTTTGGCTACTCCTGGTCTTTGGCGAAACTGAGGACACAGAGTAACGACCCGTTCGGAATTGGTCATGGTTCCCGTTTTTTCTCCCCACTGTGCCGCGGGTAACAGTACGTGAGCATAAGCTGCTGTTTCTGTAGGGAAGTAAGCGTCTTGATAGATGGTAAACGGTGATTTTAATAGAGCCTTTTTGGTTCTAACTAGATCGGGCATACTAACGGCAGGATTGGTCGCTGCTACCCACAACAATCCTACTTCTCCCGTTTCTAGTCCTGTAATCATACTCCAGGCATCTTTTCCAGGATGGGAGGAAATACTCCCTTCTGGTAGTTTCCAGAGGCGTTCTACTTGGGCGCGATGTTGGGAATTTTTAACTAGTCGATAACCAGGAAGAATATGAGCTAGTCCTCCTGCTTCTCTACCTCCCATAGCGTTGGGTTGTCCCGTAAGCGAAAAAGGTCCCGCACCAGGTTTGCCAATATTACCCGTCATCAAGTGCAGGTTGATAATCGTGCGAACTTTTGCCGTTCCTTCGCTAGACTGATTTACGCCCATCGACCACATAGAAAGTACCCTTTCCGACTCTGCCCAATAACGAGCGGCTTCTTCCAGGCGATCGATGCGAATGCCGCAACGTCTTGCGACCAACTCTGGGGGATAGTGCTGAATTATTTGAGCGTACTCGCTAAACCCTTGAGTACATTCATCGATAAATAGAGTGTCTAGATTGCTCCAGCGCATCAACAGATAAGCTATGCCGTTGAGTAAATCTATATCCGTACCTGGTTTAATTGGCAAATGTAAATCGGCAGCTTCAGCGGTTTTGGTACGCCGAGGATCGACCACAATCATTTTTACTTTACGATTTTTTTTGTGATGTATTCGCAAGCGATTGAAAACTATAGGGTGACATTCGGCAGTATTAGTACCGATTAGAAAAGCACAGTCGGTTTCTTCGAGGTCATCATAACAACAGGGTGGACCATCAGAACCAAAGCTTTGAATATATCCCGCTACTGCTGATGACATACAAAGACGAGAATTGGCATCAAAGTTGTTAGTTCCCAGACAGCCTTTGAGCAGTTTTTGAGCGAGGTAATAATCTTCGGTCTGGAACTGCCCCGAACCATACATACATATTGCCTCGACACCTTGAGTAGCTTTGACCTCTCGAATGCGAGTCACAATTTTATTGAAAGCTTCATCCCAACTAACCTGCCGAAATGGATCGTCTAAAGAATCTCTGAGCATCGGATACTTAAGACGATCTTTATCGAGAGATTCGGCAACCGTACCGCCTTTAACGCAAATTTTACCCTTACTAGATGGGTGAGAGCGATCGCCCCTAACCTGCCACAGTGGATTTCCCTGACTATCTCGATTGACTGCTTTTCCTGGCTGCGCTGGAGGAAGCACCTCTAAGCCACAGCCAACTCCACAATAGGGACATAAGGTTTTAGTCGGTTCGGTCACGTCGCTGTTCTCCCAATTCAAGATTTTTTTTGGCAAACTGCTATTTAAATATTCGCTCTAATTTAAAAGAAAAGTATCTATATTGAGTAAGCTTTTGTGAATAAATTCTTGCTTTTCAATATTTATAGCTAATTGTGTTATTTACTATTGTTGTCAATTAAACTTTTAATCTATAAAATAGATTAAATTTTATTATCATTTTGATTAAAAATTCAAAGGTCAAAAGCCAAAAAATTAAAAAATTGCTTGACTTTTGACCATAAATTTCAGGTTAGTTTTATTTGAATCCTAATTAGTCAGTCAACCATGACTTTTTAGATTTCTAAGATAACCTCTTAGATATTCATTTCTGTTTCAACTCTTGACTGCGAAATTTCCTCTTCATCTTTATGATGTTCGGCAAATGAACCTTGAGGTTCTTTGAGAACTACAAAACATAAAGCAGCAACGATAAGGGCAGCTACACCCATAATTTGAAAAAAGGAGCGATTGGAAGCTGCAACAATTGCTGCCGAGGGATCTTCACCCCCACCCAACCAAGTGGGAAGCAAACTAAATATGGTCAGGTATATTACTGCTCCGACGTTGCCATAAGCTCCGACGTTACCAGCTATCTGACCCGTAACGCGACGCTTGACCAGGGGAACGATCGCAAAAGTAGAACCTTCACCAGCCTGAACGAAGAAAGAACAAGCCATAGTTAGAAGCACTGCTGCGGGTAAAAACCAGCTACTGGTAACCGTACCTAATAGTAAATAGCCAATACCCATACAGCCTGTAAGCACTCCCATTGTTAGTTTGCGACTGCCCAGCTTATCAGAAATCAAACCACCACCAGGACGAGCTACCAGGTTCATAAAAGCATAGCTAGAAGCAATCATCCCTGCTTGAGCGGGAGACAGCGAAAAAGTACCTTCAAAAAAATCGGGAAGCATTGAAACTACTGCTAGTTCCGAACCAAAATTAACAATGTAGGTAAGCTGGAGTATTGCCACCTGAGAGAAGTTGTAGCGGTCTTCGGGAGGATAGCGTTTGGTACCGTTTAATAGTTCTTTGTTTACATTCCAGCAATTGTAAGCTTGAAAGGCATATAGACCGAGCAGACATACCCAGATAATAAACATCGTACCGATGCCATAAAGTCCTACCTGAGACAAACGCCAAGCTAGCAGCATTAAAACTCCAGTAAGGGGAATATTCATCAGCATCAAAAACCCAAAGTCTTTTTTGCTAGTTACTTCTAGCCCTCTAGTGTTTTTCGGACGTTTGTAAACTTTACCAGGAGGTGTATCTTCAGCATTAAAGAAATAGAAAATGCCGTAAAGAGCGGCTATGATACCTGTTAGCGCGATCGCAGCCCGCCAGTTAATTACTGCTTCGTTAGTTGCAGGGTTGACGGCACCGAAAGAAAGCCAGGCACCGACCATAGCTAGAGTAAATGCCGAAAATGCCGAACCAAAGTTACCCCAACCGCCATAAATACCTTCCGCCAGACCGATTTCTTTAGGTGGAAACCACTCAGCTACCATACGAATACCAATCACAAATCCAGCACCGACAATACCCATCAGTAGCCGAGCGATAATCAGATGGCTGAAATCTTGAGCGGCAGCAAACAGCAAACAGGGAATTGCTGCATACATCAACAAAGCGGAAAAGGTAATTCTCGGTCCATATCTGTCTAAAACCATCCCAATAATAATTCGAGCAGGGACGGTTAGAGCGACGTTACAAATAGCCAGGGTTCTGATTTGACTTACTTCTAAGCCTAGATCGGCGGCAATTGTCGTTGCCAGAGGAGCCAGGTTAAACCAGACGACAAAAGATAAAAAGAATGCAAACCAGGTCATATGTAGAATCTTATATCTACCCCTGAGTTGCCACATTTCTCCAAGCATATTCTACCTTCCTTTAATATTTAAATAGATGCGATGAGCGAAATTTTCATTTTTAAAAACTCAAGTTAGAGAAAAATTATTGACTTGAGTTGTTTTCGATGTAAGAGATAACATTTGTTTGCTTCTTTTTAAAATTAAAGAGCTTTTTATCATTAATAAAAACTTCCGATTACGTTTTAATAAATCGATATATCTCTAATGTTATAGATTCACATTGTTGGCTTTTTTTTTTCGTATATTTAACTACTAAATTTTAAGTTTTATGTATTGTTTGCATGACAAAAACACGTTTATTGCATTTACTTTTTTGGCGACTGCCACAACAAAAAATGGACTGAAGAATTTTATCTTCAGTCCATTTTTGACATCGAACTATAAGCGATCGGGTACTATGCAGTCACAAAATACTAACTCGATCGTGTTTGAACCGTTTTTGGCTTGGCTCCGAACTGCTCGATTAAAATTTTTTTTAAAACTGGCTTTAATTCGTCACAGGCAATACCTTTTTCTACCAGATCGCCTAATTTGGCGTTTTTACCAACTTTACCACCCATGTAAAGATCTACTCCTTCAACAGTTTTGCCATCTTTACGTACTTTTGTACCCATAAAGCCAATATCGGCTACTTGTGGTTGTCCGCAGGAATTAGGACATCCCGTCCAATGAATTCTAACTTTGTCAGGAACTTCAAGTTCGCGGTCTAATTCTCGTGCCATAGCTAATGCCCGTTGTTTGGTTTCTACCAAAGCAAAATTACAAAAACGAGATCCCGTACAAGAAACTAAAGATCTTTCTAAAGACTGGGGTTCGAGGGTAAATTTTTTAAGTAAAGGTTCGGCTAAAAAGGCATCGAGATTTTCATCGGGAATATGGGGAATTAATAAATTCTGCTCGACAGTCAGGCGAATTTCTCCAGTGCCGTAGACTTCTGCCAGACGAGCCAAATCGAACAAATCTGAAGCTTGCAGTCTGCCAGCAGGTACGTGCATCCCAACGTAGTTTAATCCAGGCTGTTTTTGCTTGAATACTCCTATATGATCTCTTTTTTCCCAATCGATTAAATCTTCTTCCGTTGCAGTTGCCAGTGGCTTACCAAATTCAGCCTCTACTAGAGAGCGAAATTCTGACAAGCCAATTTCTTCAATCAGCCACATCATCCGAGATTTTTGGCGATTGGCACGACTGCCGCGATCGCGATAGACAGTTAAAATGGCGCGAGACAACTCTACCACATCATCGTTTACCCCCACCCAGGCATTAAGGGGAATCGCCGCTTCACAACGTTTGGCAGAGAAAAAACCGCCAACCAATACATTAAAACCTAGTTCTCCTTCGCGATATGCAGGAACGAAAGCAATATCATTAATTTCGGCATGTACGGAATTATCTCTACCGCCTTCAATAGCAATATTAAATTTACGAGGTAGGTTAGTAAAGTCATAATTACCTTTACCGCTATTAGTAATCATGTCCTGAGTTCTTTGTACCAGTTCGCGAGTATCAATTAGTTCGTCAGCATCGATTCCTGCCATTGGCGAACCAGTAAGATTGCGGACATTGTCCATTCCCGATTGAACGCTGGTTAGTCCCAACGCTTTAAAACGTTGAAAAATATCTGGAATATCTTCTAACCTCACACCCCGTAACTGAATATTTTGTCTGGTAGTAATATCTGCGCTGCCGTCTTCCCCATAACGCTGCACGATTTCACCATAAGCTTTCATCTGTTCGCTGGTAACTATACCGTTGGGAGTCCGCATCCGCAGCATAAATTTACCTGGAGTTACGGGACGATAAAAAATTCCCAACCATTTCAGCCGATGTTCGAGATCGGTTTTATCGATTGCTTCCCAACCTAGTTTGGCAAACTTTTCTATTTCGTCTTTAACCGCTAATCCATCTTTTTCAGCTTTAAATTTCTCAAATTTGTTTAGTTTAGCTGATTTGGTAGTTCCTACCATCAGATTTCTCCTTTATGTATATTAAGTTTGGCTGTTATCGTAAGGGCGCGTCCCCCAAATTTGATTCGGGGCGAGGTTCCAGGATCTTGAGCCAACAAGGGGTGGAACATGGTCGGGTTTCCCGACTGTTTCCCCCTCCTCAAGACACGAACCCTTGGCTTGTGTCGTCCGTCAAATGCATTAGTTAAGGTCTATTCGCTCTGTTTGGCAGCCAACAGCCCGCGAACGTTGTGGCAATTTATTTAAAAAATTGTCTAATGTCTGGAGAGCGATATTTATTCAACTGGACATGAGTAATCTCTCTACAGATTAAAGATATTGGTTATGTATATTAAATTAAGGATAGACCCAAACTTTTTGTATATATTGTCACCAAACTCCAAAAACAGTAAGGTATTTTGCCAAATAATATGTATTCATAGCATCAGACAGATGCAAAAAACGCATTTTAGAGTTAATTTCAAACTTTCAACTAAAAACAGCACTATGCACAAAATCTAGAAATACCCCATGCCTAGTGCCTAATGCTTGACTGATTCAAAATGTACCGCAGTACGTAAATTATTTAGGACAAGTTAATTGACTTGCCCATAAGTAATAAGTAATGAATTTCTTAATCTAAGTTCGTAACGCTATACTGTAATTTATCTAAAATATTTTAAGTGTATTGATAAAAATAAAGCTGTTTATATGTATTAAAAATATAAAGTCTATAAGGTTAGAAAAATTTATCAGGCGACTAATACATATATATTATGTATATAATATGGAAAACTCTAGCCGCCGATGGAATCGTTACTATTCACCTAATACGGAAACTCCTAGTTGCGACTCTTGCCATATTTGATATATACAGCTTTCTACACGGTTGCCTAAGTCACAAACAAAAATTCCTTCATCACTGACTTCGTGGTTAGCTAACCAAATACCTTTCAAAGAAACTTCTATAAATTCTTCATCGCAAATTGTAATCTCGTAAACGTTTTGGCTTTCAGCTTGTAAAGCTTTAAGAAGACTGATGTGAAATAAATTGCGAGGTAGCATAATACTGGCAATCGCATTTTTGTGGACATAAATGCTAACTGTTGCTCGCAAATAAACTAAATACCTGGTATTTAACCAATCAGACAAAGATTCGTTCAAATAGTTTAGGTAGTAACCGTTTTCTGTATAAGTAGTTTTTAACATTAAGCTCCTTTAATCTAAAAATGAATTGCTTTTTTGGCTGTTTTTTCAAAAAATTATTTAGGTCTTAATTAAATGTTTCCTATTTTTACAGTATTGGCATTGATATTCATCACCGCTTAGGATTGCGATCGACTAAACAGACAATATGAAAGCTTATTTAGCAATCAAGACAGAATTTTTAAGCTAGTTTGCTTTTTCTGTCATTTTTAATGTCGTTAGCGCGAAATTCAACTTTTATACCACTAACAAACATATTTTTAATTTGATGCTTATAGAACATTCTCAGCCTGCGCCAAACTGAATCTATGAATATTCTCACTTCTATTTACGGTTTTTTTTGTGTTTTAATTGTGAAGAACGCGCCTTTTTTATGATTTAATTATGAAGAACACAAGCGCATTAACTTTGTAATAGCGATCGCACAGCTTAAATCGACCGCTGTTGTTAACCTTGCTATTTGCTAGAATATTAAATGTATATTTTTTGTAAAGAAGTATTACAATTTCCCCTTTAATTCTAGAAAAAGTGTTCAAAATTTATTTTCGGTAATACAATGTATAGCACGTTATATGTCTAGTATTTTAGAGGAAAAAAAATGCGAACTCTAACTCGCACGTCTACAACTGAAATGGAAGTTACCAGCATTCGTTTAGAGCGCAGTCTGAAAGACAAGCTCAAAGAGTTGTCTGGAAATCAGGGTTATCAAGCATTGATTCGGGATATTCTTTGGAATTACGTTCATCAGAAGTCTGGTGATTACCGTCCTCAGTTTGCTCGTTCTGATATTCGCGCTACTATCGATGCTACTGCCAGAAAAGATGAAAGCTGTGCCTTAACAGGGAAATTAATTCAAGAAAACGAACCAATGTTGTTAGGATTTACCATTTATGGAGACTTGGTTCCATTAAGTGTAAATAGCGTTAGCGAGTAATTGGCAATTGTTACCAAACCACCTGAGAAAATTCTCAGGTGGTGCGATCGATAGTTTTATTTTTGAACAAAGCTGTTTTGAAAACAAATTGTAATAGTCCCTTCACTTTAATTTTAATTTATTACTTTGTTTTCAACTTTTTTTGTTTTCGGTTGTTTTTTTACTCGCTATTATATATAGGAGTAGGCATTTAAGTTCATTAATGATGTCTTCTCTGCAATAAACTGTAATTATTAAGCTCTTTAAAAAATATATAAATGGTAGAAGCAACTAAAACCCCCTCTAAAGGCATTCAATTGACCGATACTGCTCTCAAGCATATTAGAATGCTGCAAGAACAACAGGGCAACAAAGAACTTTGCTTGCGCGTGGGAGTCCGTCAAGGAGGTTGTTCGGGAATGTCTTACATGATGGATTTTGAAGAAATAGATAAAATTCGCGATAGTGACGAAGTATTTGATTATGAAGATGGCTTCAAAATTGTCTGCGATCCTAAGAGTATTTTGTATCTTTACGGTTTAGTTCTCGATTATAGCAATGCCATGATTGGTGGCGGCTTTCAATTTACTAACCCCAACGCTGCTCAAACCTGTGGTTGCGGTAAGTCATTTGGCGTGTAAGTTCAATTCAATATTTAAATTTAACAATTTAGGTAAGTTGCAAAAGCGGCTTGCCATTTTTTATTTGCTAGCCAGTCGATCGACCTTAGCTTTAAAGTAATTACGCTGAGTCCTATGGACTTGCTCCGCAACCGCATAGCCTTCGGATCGCCAAGCTGCCATATTTATAATTAAAAAATTAGCCCTCTGTAGCTAAGAGGGACAATAAATTATGTTTATTTTTTTGTAGACATCAGTTAAATTTAATTTTTAAAGAGGTCGATAAGTTCGATAGTTAATATTGGGGAAAATATTGTCGATTTTTTCGACTTTTTCTAGCCACCCAGAGTCTATTTTGCCTCGATTGATATCTTGATATAGTTTATTAAAACGAAGTAAATGCGATCGCGTCCGTCTTATAGCATAAGGTACCATAGTTCCCGTACGCATGATAAATGCCCAGTCAGAAGACTGCGCCAGCAACAGTTCTCGCGCCGCCTGATTCAAAGCACGCCATTCTAATTCGTCAGCAGGTTCGCGTCTACCCAACTCAATCATTCGTTCTGTAGCTTTATGTAAGTGAGGATATACCCAAGCATTGGTTTCGTTCAACCAATATTCGTGGAATCCTTTGTAACCCCAGCTAGATTGTGATGGACGGCAAACCTGTTGTGTGGGCTGTTGACGCAAATAGTCAGACAAATGAGTCATGTCATAGGTATTTTGGTCGTACCAACTCTTACGGAATAAATAATCGATAAACCAAGGACCTTCATACCACCAATGACCAAACAATTCTGCGTCGTAAGGAGAGACAACAATTGGCGGACGCTGTAGCATCCCTTCTAAATTTTGAATCTGTTTTTCCCGATTGTACATAAAGTTGCCTGCATGTTCGGCAGCTTTTTCTCTCGCCCAATAAGGATCGTAGAGAGCTTTTTCTGACAACCCTCCGTCGCGACTGGTAATCTTATGATATTTAATGCCCGTATTTTTTCGTTGTCCATTGGGCATAATGTAGGGTTTGATATATTCGTATTCTGCTTCCCAACCTAAATCTTTATAGAATTCGCGATATTCTACATCTCCTGGATAACCAACTTTAGAAGACCAAACTTGCTGGGATGATTCGTGGTCTCGCCCAAAAGCTGCCACTCCAGTTTCGGTGAAGATGGGAGCATAAGAACCAAAACGAGGACGAGGACGAGCGTATAAAATACCGTGTCCGTCAGTTAAAAAGTAACGCAAACCAGCATCGGCTAGCATTCTTTCTAATCCCTCATAATAAGCACATTCTGGTAGCCAAATTCCTTTAGGAGGACGACCAAAGTTTTCTTCGTAATGTTCGCAAGCGACTTTGATTTGCGACCATACAGCTTGGGGATACATCTTCATTAAAGGAAGATAGCCGTGAGTCGCACCGCAGGTAATGATGTCTAAATTATTGCTATCGAGAAATTTTTTGAATCCCGTTACTAAATCACGGTCATATTTCTCCCAGGTTTGACGAATTTTAGCAAAAGAATTGGCGTAAAATTCTGCTAGATAGCGTATATGACCGTTGTGCTGATTGTGCTTAATTTCTTTGGCAACTAGCTCTTCAAGTAAAGCCAGATGAGCTTCATAACGCTCTTGTAGAAGCGGGTCGCGCAGCATTGACACCAAAGGCGGTGTCATGCTCATGGTAATTTTAAAGTCGATTCCATCTTGCTGTAAGCCTTCAAACACTTGCAACAAAGGAACGTAGGTTTCGGTAATGGCTTCAAACAGCCATTCCTCTTCTAAAACATAGTCGCTCTCTGGATGTCTTACAAACGGTAGATGAGCGTGAAGTACGAGGGCAAGGTAACCAAGAGCCATGATTATATTTCCATAACTTGTTTCTAATTCTCTCAATTGAGAGACTAAGGCAATCTGGGTAAACTTTATGATATCTTAATATTGAACTTCAAAAAAGTTTAATTGCTAAAATAGCAAGTTGCATTTTGTATTTGCTCGATCGCAAAACATATTTTTAACTTTACAACAAATAAGTTTGTATAAATAGCGGTGCAATTCTTATCGCAACCAGTCGATTATGTAATAAATAGTCACGAAAGAGTGTTTTTTCAATTACTGTTATTTGTAGACGAACGACCTTCATCATTAAACAATATTCGGCAAATTACAGCCCATTTAGAAAATTTGAAACCGAATATTGATTTTAAGTTAGATGTTATTGAAATTAATCGACAACCTCATTTAGTCGAACATTTTAAATTAGTAGCTACTCCAGCTTTAGTTAAGATTACTCCCGCGCCCAGACAAACTCTGACGGGAAGTAACTTAGTGGAGCAGCTAAAGCAATGGTTGCCCAAATGGATGTCGCTCAAGCGTGCGGTTACGGAAGAAGACCGCTTAAAATTAGAGCAAACGAATACCGATTTTTTCAATTGCTCCATTGAAGTAATAGAACTTTCTGACGAAATTTTTCGTTTAAAACAGGAAAAAGAAGAACTCGCTTCGCAATTGCGTTTTAAGGATCAAATCATTGCAATGTTGGCACACGATTTACGTAGTCCACTTACCGCAGCTTCAATTGCTGTGGAGACTATCGAACTAGCCGACCGACAACAGCAAAGCGATAAAAGCATCAAATTAAAATCGCAACTGTTTAAGCAGGCAAAACAGCAGTTTAAAATTGCCAACTCTATGATTGCCGATTTGCTTCAAAGCTCGCGCGACCTGAACGGAAAATTAAAAGTAAAACCCTCTCAGTTTGACATCAGGCTATTATGCGAAGAAGCCAATACTCAGCTACAAAAACGTTTCAGACAAAAATCGCAGGTTTTTAAGTTAGATATCCCTCAAGATTTACCTTTAGTTCATGGCGATCGCGAGCTAATTCGTCAGCTAATTATCAATCTGTTAGATAACGCTATCAAATACACTCCAGAAGCAGGAGAAGTTTCTTTGTCTGTTTTACATCGCACTAGCCAAAAAATTCAGGTTAGCATTTGCGATACTGGTGCGGGAATTCCCGCAGAAAAACAAGAGACTATTTTTGAAGGTAGCTTTCGTCTCAAACGCGACGAAAATGAAGAAGGATATGGTTTGGGTTTAGCTTGGTGTCGCCAAATCGTTCGCGCTCACTACGGACAAATTTGGGTTGATAGTTCTTGCGATCGCGGTAGTAGTTTTCACTTTATGCTGCCAGTCTATAAATAAAGACGAGGTGACAGGGTGACGGGGAGAATTTCTTTAGTAGAGAGATCTTTCCTAGTCCCCCCCAAGTCCCCAAGTCACCCAGTCCCCAATCTCTTTAGCCCGTGTTACGCATGCCAGCGGCAATACCGTTGATGGTTAACATCGCCCCGCGCAGTAACTCTTCTTTACTAAAGCGAAAATGAACGGCTTGAGAGCGATCGTGTTCGCGCAATCGCTCGATTAGTGCTACCTGTAAGAATCCTAACGGTACAATTGTACCATTGCGCAACTGTACCGATCGCTGTAGTTCGGGATCGCCATCGAGCAAACGCTGTTGACCCACAATTGTTAAAATCAAATCTCTAGTTAAATAGTATTCTTGAGAAATTTGGTCGAACAATTTTTTAAACCGCTCTAAATCTTCTGGAAGCGATAATTTGTTAACATAATGCTCGGCAATTTGCAAATCGACTTTTGCCAGCGTCATTTCTACCTTAGAGATGACCATTCTAAAGAAGGGCCATTTAAAGTAAAAATACTGTAGCAAATCGAGATTTTTCTCTGGCTCTTGGTTTAGAAATTCCTGTAGTGCCGAGCCGACACCGTACCAGGCTGGTAGTAAAAAGCGGCTTTGCGTCCAGCTAAACACCCAGGGAATAGCTCGCAGACCGCTCATATCTTTTTTCTTGCCACCACCTTTACCAGGACGTTTGGAAGGACGAGAACCAATTTGTAACTTACCAATTACGTCAATTGGAGTTACGGAGTGGAAGAAATCGACAAAATCTGGCTGTTCGTAAATTAAAGCCCTATATACGGTGCGCGACCTGGCTGCCAATTCTTCCATAACTTCATGCCAGGGTTCGACGCGATCGAAACCACTACCCAATAAACTCGATTGAATTACTGCAGTAGTAATAGTTTCTAGATTATAAAGTGCTAGTTCTGGTAAAGAGTATTTAGAGGCTAGGACTTCACCCTGTTCGGTAATTTTAATTCTGCCTTGAATGGTATCTGTAGGCTGCGCTAAAACTGCTGAGTATGCAGGACCACCACCGCGACCGACCGAACCGCCGCGACCGTGAAAAATTCGTAGAGCGACACCGTATTCTGAAGCAACTTTTTGTAAGGCTTTTTGCGCTTTATGAATTTCCCAATTGCTGCTTAAAAAACCCGAATCTTTGTTGCTGTCGGAGTAGCCTAACATCACCTCTTGTAAATTGGTAGGCTCTAAAGAGGGAATATCAATTTCACCTTCTGAGGGTTTGGTCTGCGGTAAATTTTGATATCCTCCTGCTAGAGCGGCACGATACAGGGGTAGCTCGAATAACTCTCGCATTACTGAAGGAGCGCGTTTGAGGTCTTCTACGGTTTCAAACAGAGGTACAATTCTTACCGAAGTTCTTCCTGTAGCGGGATCGTACAGTCCCGCCTCTTGAGCCAGTAGCATTACCTCTAAAACATCGCTCACAAAGTTGGTCATGCTAATAATGTAAGTCTGGCAAATGCTGGTGCCAAATTCTTGCTGTAGCTGACGCAGCATTCGCAGTGTCTCAATAGTCTCGCAAGCAGTTTCCGAAAAAGGCATTTCAGCAGGAATTAGAGGGCGACGGGTTTGCAGCTCTCTAACCAACCACGCTGACTTTTCCTCTTCCGATAGCTCCTCATAAGGTTTGGGTAAAATTTGTAAATATTCGGTTATTTCTGAAATGGCATCGGAGTGGCGAGAAGAGTCTTGACGAAAATCTAATTCGGTTAGGGTAAAGCCATAAACCTCTACCTGACAAATTAAATTATCCAGTTCGCGACAGCTAAGGCTAGTTTCGGCCAGGCTTTGCTGAATTAGTTTGAGTTCGGCTAAAAACTCGGCACCCGAAAGATAAGCTCTTTCATCCTCTAGTTCGGATTTAAATGGTTTGTTAAAACTTTGAGCTAACAACTGATTGCGCTCTTTGGTATTTTTTAATCTCTGCTCGATATAGGTAAGTTTGAGACGATAGGGTTCTTGACGGTAGCGAATTGCCAAGCGTTCGTAAATTTCTGGTAACTGAAGCCGATCTTGTTCTAGAGAATCGAGTAGCTCTGGTAAAACATTGCTCCAGTGTAGCGATAAGCTGAGTAATTCTCTCAGCTGCTCGACCGACTTAACATATTTTTCTAAAACGATACTTCTTTGATAACAAGCAGTTTCCCAGGTTACTTCTGGTGTTACAAACGGATTACCGTCGCGATCGCTACCTACCCAGGAGCCAAAGTAGCAAAAATTGTGGGTGGGGGCATCCAGCCCGGGAAAAGAACTAGCCAGAGACTGTTTGAGACGAGTCGCCAGTTGAGGTAGAGCATCAAACAAAACTTCTTGGAAATAATGCAGGGCATAGTCTACTTCATCTAAAACTTTAGGCTTAAACTGATGCAGTTCGTCGGTGCGCCACCACAGACGAATTTCTTCAGTTAGTCGCGCGATCGCTTCTTCGCTCTCCCACGAATTACTCAAGCCCATTTCTTCCATCGCCTCTTCGGCTGCATCTAGCTGTTGCAAAATACTAGAAATGCGTCGCTGTTTTTTACGAATCGTGTGGCGTACGATCTCAGTCGGATGGGCTGTAAATACCAATCTAATGTCCAACTGGTCTAAAAGCCTTTGCAACATCAAAGGCGGCATATTAATCTTTTTTAGATAGGGGAATAACCAGTTGAAAGTCGCTGACTTGTTGAAAAAGTGATTTTGCGAATCAATTAAGCTATTTTCGCCGCGAAGTTCTGCTTCTGAAACTATTGGTAAAGTTTCGTTGGCTGCCGCTAACACATTCAAGCGATCGCTATTGCCATTAGTCTCAGAACGTAGCTGATTATTAATAGTACGTCGTGAAAGTTGCTGCTCTTTGCGTTCGTAATGCTGTTCGACAATATTAGTCAACTGAAAATAGAGAGCAAAGGCGCGTGCAGCCTGAATTGCATCTTCAAGAGACAGTTTTTCAATTAGTTGGGTAACAGAAGATTGAGGTAAATCTGTAGCTTGTCCCTCGGGAGAAGAAAGAGTACGCATTTTCTGCAACAAATCTACCATCTCTTTACCGCATTCTGAATGCAATACTCTTTCCCACAAATCTTCTACTAATCTTTGACGATGGCGTAAAACTATATGTGAGGGAGAAATAGGATCGATTGTCGATCGAGAAGTTTGTGAAGTTTGTAAAACCGTACTCATATACAGAACACCTTTGCTATGCTATTATTTGGCTCAATCGCAATTTCCAAAAGACTGCTAGTTGTTGTTACTAGATAATAAAAAATAATCGAGCTTTCTATTAAATATCAGTTTATAGAGTAATAAGTAAAGTTATATTTATTCTTTAAACTGTCAACTATTGTCAGTAAGAGGTGCAAGTCGCTCTTAGCGATCGCGCGATCGCGCCGATTAAAAATCGTTGAAAACAAAACTAAAATTTTAAAGAGCATTTGGTAATTTAAATATCTCTCGAAGACCGTGACAATCACCCATGCGAGAGAATTTTCCAGCAAACTACAACCTCAAAATGAGGCAGGGCTTGAGAAAATTTTGAGGTAGTCTGACGACAGTAGTACCTTTTAGTAAGACTAACTTTCTGCCTTCGTTTGACTCAACTCTCTCAAGTCTTACCGTGTTTTTAAACACTCAAACAGTTATTTTTACTACCATTTAGTTATTTTCTTTCAATCGCGATTCATTTCTGGAAAATTTAGTATTGGTAAACGCTCCGAGCGAAATAACTCTTCGCTAGTTTTGCCTAAATCGTTTAGAGCATCAGCTAAAATTTTTACAATTAACAGGCTGAAAATAAATGGACTAGTTGCCAAACTCAATCCCAGAAAAGAAAATATGCAGGAAGTATTGTTAGGTTTCACGGTTGTTTGTGTAGTTTAATGTGTGAGTAATAGTTTTATTGGTTTCTATTATTATATTTATTATATTTACCTAAAAAGGGAACAATATGTCTGAATCAAATGTTGCTAAGGGTAATTGCCTCTGCAAAGCAGTAAGCGTTTCTATGACTAGCATGAATCCTCATGTAGCGGCGTGTCACTGCAATATGTGTCGTAAATGGGGTGGAGGAGCTTTGTTGGCAGTAGAGTGTAGCAATGACGTTAGCTTCTCTGGTGAAGAAAATATTGGGGTTTACCAGTCTTCAGAATGGGCAGAACGCGGATTCTGCAAGCAGTGTGGCAGCCATTTATTTTATAGGTTCAAACAAAACTGTCAATACTATATACCAGCAGGTATTTTTGATAATGAAAAAGAACTTATTTTAGAGCATCAGGTTTTTATCGACGAAAAGCCAGAATACTACTCTTTTGCCAACAAAACTAAAAACATGACGGGCGAAGAAGTATTTGCCCAATTTGCGCCTCCATCGGCAACGTAATAACTTTTAACTAACTAAATTATTAGGAGGCTGTTTGCCTGCAAAGACAGCATCTAAATTGTCTAGTATTAAAAATCCCATCTGTGTGCGAGTTTCTACCGTAGCACTACCAAGATGGGGTAACAAAAACACATTGGGTAAAGATCGATAAGTAGGATTGAGATTGGGTTCTCCTTCAAAGACATCTAAGCCAGCAGCAAAAATTCTGCGCGATCGCAGGGCGGCAATTAAGTCTTCATCTACTATTAAACTGCCACGAGCGGCATTAACAATAATTGCTCCGTCGGGTAGTAGTTCGATCCGTCTGGCGTTCAAAAAGTTTTCGGTTTCGGGGGTAGCAGGACAGTGGAAAGACAAGAAGTCGCTTACCCCAAGCAAATCTTCTGGAGTATCGTGAAAAATTGCTCCCGCCTCCTGTTCCGAACTAAGCCGATGGCGATTGCAATAGTGAACTTCCATATCGAAAGCTTTGGCTCTTTTGGCAACCGCTCTACCAATGCGACCCATGCCTAATATACCCAGACGTTTTCCCGTAACCTCAGTGCCGAGTAACTGAGTAGGGCGAGGATCGCTCCACTTCCCCTGTCTTATAAGCTGTTCTCCTTCATGAGCGCGACGTGCAGCAGCGAGAAGTAATAACCAGGTTACATCGGCAGTAGCATCGGTTAAAACTCCAGGAGTATTGATTACGGCAAAACCACGCTTTTCGGCTGCTTCCAGGTCGATATGGTCGTATCCTACAGAAAAAGTAGCGATCGCTTTTAGGCGTTCGGGTAGTTGAGCAATTGTTTCTTCGCTCAAATGATTTTGACCTGTAATTATTAAAGCGTCTGCTTTTTTGCTGTCTGACAATAATTGTTCCGTAGCAAGAGGGCGATCTTCTTTATTGAGTAAAGGCTGATAATCTTTTATCAAACGCTCTTCTACAGCTTGTGGTAGTTTCCGCGTTACTAATACTGTCGGTCGAGTCATAGCCACCTCTATTTTTTTAATAGACCCGATCGAACGTTACCATGCCGTTAGTAAAGTTTGTCTTAATATTTGATTTCGACTACTGCTTTAGGGTTACCCGTACGGGGTTGTGAAATTTTTAGCGAGAAGCGATCGCCTGACTAAAGTTTTTAACAGTTATTTTTCAGTTTCTTTGACAAATTTAATAAACAATCTCAAGATTTGGGACAAACTTCAAATAGTAATTGCGAACGATAAAAACAAACATCAAATTCAAGGAAAAAATTCATTCGACCGAGTAATAGTGGTGTATCGTCCGATTGACTCCAGGCAAAAACCAACCTAACTGGCTCAAAATTGGCAATTTTGGCAGACAATAGTAAACCTTTGGCTTCAACTGATGCTAAATTACCAGCTAAAGTCACTGAAGTTGTCTGTTCTTCCCAAACAGCACCAAGCTCAAGTCCAAGACTATAAGGCAATACATTGACGCTTGCTCCAGTATCTAGTAATGCTAGAACTTCTACTGATAAACCCCGTCCAGTTTGAAAACTGGAGTTTTGGCTCAAAATCAAATAGGCTGATTAAGAGAAGAAAAATAAGATCGATTTGATGTTAAAAGTAGATTACGCTCGTTGGAATCAAAGCAAAGAGTTATTAAGAACAGAGGCATTGGCTGCCAAACATCCTCGAACAAGAGAGAGACTGATGGCATTGTATGAAATTAGTGAAGGGAAAAGTGCTACAAAGGTAGGGGAACAAACCCGAAGAAATCCCCAAACAGTAATGGAATGGGTGCATCGTTATAATCAAGAAGGTCTCAAAGCCGTCGAGTATCAAAGAACGGGAGGAAGAAACCCTTTTTTTCCGAAACGGTGCGAAAAGATTTAGGGAATCAAATCCAGAAAGCTCTTTTAAGGTCAGCATTAGCACCACAAGAAAGAGGGAGGAAATCTCAAGGGTTTCCACGTTGGACGTTAAAAAGATTCGTCCACTGGCTGAAACAGAAGTGGAAGATAAATTGTTGTCGAGAGACAGTCAGAAAAACTCTTAAGCAGATGGGTTTTTCCTGGAAGAAAGCGAAGAAGTTGCTTAATAAAGGCAATACCGCCAAAAGAGCTGAATTTGTCGAACAAATTACTGAATTATTAGAGGATGCACTTCATCAAAAGCGATTAATTATCTATATTGATGAAGCCCATATACATTTAGATACCGATGAAGGTTACGGTTGGTCAATTCGGGGAGAAAGGTTTTGGGTCAGCTCTAGTTCTCCTGGAAGAAAGAAAGTCTCTTTTTATGGTGTTTACCTCTATAATCAGGCGCAAACCAGAATTTTTCCTTATGAGAAAGCAGAGAAAATTAATACCATTGATGTTCTCAAAAAGTTGCGAGTCGAATTTCCCCAGCAACAAATAACTGTGGTTTGGGATGGCGCACCATATCATCGTGCTAAAGTGGTCACCGAGGCAGCATCAGCAATGGACATCCATCTTCTACAATTACCTGGCTATAGCCCAGATTTTATGCCTGTCGAACATCTTTGGCAATGGCTCAGAGAAGACATAACTTATCATGTTTGTTATGACCAACAACAAGAGTTAATTTCTGCTGTTGCTGATTTTCAGCATCTAATTAATACTACTCCACTGTTTTTAAGCGATCGCTTGTGGGTTAAAAAACACCTCGATCCAGAAGAAGAAAAACTACGGTTTTCAAAGTAGATGCGGTTTAAGTTTCGATAAATTAAAGTTAATGGTATTTGAGGTAGTGCGTCTGGGATACCAAAAGCATCAAATCCCTGTCTGAAGCTAAATTTTTGAGCGTCAATCATTATTTGGTTGCTCGGATTCTAAAAGTCGAGCTAACTTGTGAGCGGCTTCATGAGAGTCAAGAGGCGACCAAATTGGATAAGTTGCTTCTGGTTGTAGACTTGGTTCTTCTTCTTGAGCTAGTTCTGCAATTAAAAACTGCATCACTTTTAACTTATCTGCGCGAGGTAAATTTTTTAAAGTCGGCAAAAGTTCTGTTAATGACATAAATTTAAACGGACTTGCTATCTAATTTATTTTTTCACATATACTCTAGAATTGAGAGCTAAGGACAAGGCGACCGCCTATCTAAATTTATTAACAGCTATTATTTTTTATGGCAATTAGATACTTCGTACTGAAAAAGCTCTAATGTAAATAAACATTCATGTATCATTTTCGGATGTTAAATAGAGAATGTTTGACCGTCGATATTCACAGGCATTAATATTAAATAGATTCTGATAGTCTTTTAAATAGGTGTTAAATAGCGGTTTTGCTTCGGAAAATTTTTTAAGAGCTTCCAAGCAGTCCAGTTTAGCGAATTCACAATCATCTGTGTTCCATAGCTCTACAGCCAGATCGATAGTTTGTGGAAGTGCGAAATGTGCAAACGTATGTAAAACTACACGGCGAGTGTAAGAATCATTTCTGTTAAAAAATTTATGTAAGATTGAAATTGCAGTTTCGTCGAGTGATTCAAGTTTTTTAAAGCACGATACTAATTGATAGTCACAATAGTCTTCTTTACGAATTAGTGCTTGTTCGCATAGAAATATAAAGTCAGAATACAATAAGTCGCCACATCCTGAAAAAGAACCTCCCTTTTTTGATGCTAACCAAGCGATAATTATGCCGAGTTCGTCGCTGCGAGAAATAAAGAATAGCAATGAATTAATTGAAGAGGTGCTTAAATATTGGGTAAGTAGCAGTCAAACACAGAACCAACAAGCGACTCAATTATACCCCAGAGTGGATAACTAGCGTCATTTTCTCCGTAGTAGCGGAGGTGTTCCCTTCCAGCATAGGAATTCTCAAGCCAGATATCTAGATCTTTGCGCTTGCGACTAATTTCTTGTTCTATGTGCTTGAGTAATTGAGACACTATCATATCAACATTACTTATAACTACGCTGAGTTAACTCCACGTTGTCAAACTCCAACTGCTCTTTATACATTACTGGCTTTTCCTCATCAGCCGTGTACTGCCACGCACTAACATAAGAATAATCTTTATCGTTGCGTTTGGCTTCGCCTTCTGGGGTTTGATATTCTTCGCGGAAGTGTGCGCCACAAGATTCTTCTCTGTTTAATGCATCTCGTGCCATTAATTCTCCTAGTTCGAGAAAATCGGCGACTCTACCTGCAAATTCGAGGTTTTTGTTGATGGTGTGGGAGTTGCTGGGAATTTTGACGTTTTGCCAAAACTCTTGTCGCAGTTCGGCTATTTGAGCGATCGCCCGTTCCAATCCTGCTTTATTACGGGACATTCCTACATAGTCCCAAAGTATTTTTCCTAACTGGCGATGAAACTCGGTAGAGGTTTTTTCACCTTGAATGTTAATTAGTTTGGCTATTTTATTGTTTACCGTAGCTTCGGCTTCTTCAAAAGCAGCATCGTTAGTGTCTACTGGTGGTAAATCTGTCGTTGCTATGTAGTTACCTAAAGTGTAGGGAATAACAAAGTAACCATCGGCTAAACCCTGCATTAAAGCACTTGCACCCAAACGGTTAGCACCGTGATCGGAAAAGTTAGCTTCTCCTAGAACGTGCAAGCCAGGAATGGTACTCATCAAGTTGTAGTCTACCCATAAGCCACCCATAATATAGTGTACGGCAGGATAGATCCGCATCGGCACTTCATAAGGATTTTCATCGGTGATGCGCTGGTACATTTGAAACAGGTTGCCGTAGCGATCGCTTATCGTCTTTTTTCCCTGTTTGGCGATCGCATCGCGAAAATCGAGATAGACAGCCAAACCAGTTTTACCAACACCTCTACCTTCATCCGTTACCTGTTTGGCGTTACGCGAAGCGACATCGCGGGGTACGAGGTTACCAAAGCTAGGGTATCTAGTTTCTAGATAATAGTCTCGTTCTGCTTCGGGTATATGGTGAGGGTGGCGTTTGTCTCCTGATGTTTTTGGCACCCAAACCCGCCCATCGTTGCGTAAACCTTCACTCATTAGAGT
Organism: Myxosarcina sp. GI1; assembly: GCF_000756305.1. Lineage (NCBI taxonomy): Bacteria > Bacillati > Cyanobacteriota > Cyanophyceae > Pleurocapsales > Pleurocapsaceae > Myxosarcina > Myxosarcina sp. GI1. Next base: position 754,500 of record NZ_JRFE01000014.1, on the reverse strand, counting down.
TAGTTTGGACTGATAGTCTGCCGCTACGGGAATGCAGGTAGGATGAATCTGGGTATAGCAGGGGTTGGCAAATAGTGCGCCGCGTTTGTAACAACGCCAAGCCGCCGTGACGTTGGAGTTTCTAGCGTTAGTGGAAAGATAAAACACGTTGCTGTAGCCGCCAGTACAAAGCAATACGGCATCGCCTACATATCTTTCTATCGCACCCGTTACTAAGTTACGAACGATAATGCCCCTAGCTTTACCCCCAACTAATACCAAATCGAGCATTTCTCGACGGGGAAACATCTGAATTTTACCTGCGGCAATTTGACGCGACATGGCACTATAAGCCCCAAGAAGTAATTGTTGTCCCGTTTGTCCCTTGGCGTAAAAAGTACGGGATACCTGCGCTCCACCAAAGGAACGGTTTGCCAGTAAGCCGCCGTATTCTCTAGCAAACGGTACGCCTTGTGCCACACACTGGTCGATAATCTGATTGCTAATTTGCGCTAGGCGATAGACATTAGCTTCTCTGGAACGATAGTCACCGCCTTTAATCGTGTCGTAAAATAACCGCCATACCGTATCGCCATCGTTGGGATAGTTTTTTGCGGCATTAATTCCTCCCTGTGCCGCAATGCTGTGGGCGCGACGGGGAGAATCTTGAATGCAGAAGCTTTTAACGCTGTAACCCAACTCTGCCAGGGTAGCCGCTGCCGAAGCCCCCGCCAAACCCGTACCGACAATCAAAATATCGTGCTTTTTTTTATTGGCGGGACTGACTAACTTGCAGTGGTCTTTATAGTTGTCCCATTTTTCTTGTAGGTTGCCAGAAGGAATTTTGGAGTCGAGTTTCATGGATACAGTTGCGATCGCGTCTGAGGTAAATACTATTCTTAGTTCTATAGTTAATTTTAAGCTAATGCCAAGGGCGATCGCCTCAGACTAATTTATTTAGTCGATCAAAGCAAAAAGCAATAAAAAATTTTCATGAATCATTTTGGATTGCTATAGCTAAAATTAAAAAAACACCTAGCAAAATAGACGCTATAAAATTGTCGCTCCAAAAGCTAAATTTCGTCTTCTAAAAGTTGTTAGGCGAGGTGAATAAATGAAACTAGATACACTGCGCTCGGCTTCAAGTATAATTGTCTTTTTTAAGCGAGCAAAACCAAGTTTATTGTTTAAAATTTTCGTACTGTCGCTCGCGATACCAGTCCTTATCTTATTAATGCTGGCGAGCCTATTCATTTCAGAGCAAAAGTGGTCGGCATTTTGGGACGAATTTTTGTAAGCTAGATAACGAATAACTACAGTATTTCTCCGTCGTCCGAGGTACAGATAAAAGCATGGAAATATCCCTGCGTTTGGGCGTATGAAGCAGGAGGGATTTTTTTTTAGTTCTCTGTCTCAGTTTTTTAAATCTTAAAGGCAGGTTTCGATCTGTACTCAACCAATCTGAAAAACGCCGTATTTATTGTGTTTTAAGCTATTTATATCAGACTAAACGTAGACCTTCAGTAAAATATGAATGCAGTAGCTTCTAATTCTCAAGAATTATCGAAAGTAATTTTTCAACAAATAACTACTTCTTCCCAACAGCGCATTACTTTCGCTGAATTTATGAACTTAGTTCTATATCATCAGCAGTTTGGTTATTACAGTTCGGGAGTGGCTAATATCGGTAGTGCGGGAGACTTTTTTACTTCTAGTTCTTTAGGTAGAGATTTTGGCGAACTGCTGGCAACTCAGCTGGTGGAAATGTGGCAAAACTTAGGTAGTCCCGATCGCTTTACGGTTGTGGAAATGGGAGCGGGCAATGGCAGTTTGGCAGCAGATATTTTGGCTTATGTGCGAGAAAACGAGCTTGATTTTACTAAAGCTTTAGAATATATTATTATCGAGCGATCGCCAGCGTTGATTGCTCGTCAGCAAAAATTATTAAAGTCTTTTAGCGATCTAAATCTTACTTGGAAAACGTGGGCAGAAATACCAGATAACTATATTGTTGGCTGCTGCTTTGCTAATGAACTTGTCGATGCGTTTCCCGTTCATCAACTTATGGTGCGATCGCAAAAGTTAAAAGAAGTATACTTAACCGTTCGAGAAAACCAACTAACAGAAGTAGTAGGAGAGTTGTCTACTTCTAAGCTAAAAGATTATTTTAACGCTCTAGATTTAGATTTAACCTCAGAGCGATACCCCGACAACTACCGTACAGAAGTAAATCTCACAGCGTTAGATTGGCTAAAAACCATTACCCGTAAGCTAAAAAAAGGCTACCTAATTACTATCGACTATGGTTACACCGCAGAGAAATACTATCATCCGCAGCGAAGCCAGGGAACACTGCAATGTTACTATCGACACCGCCGACATAATAATCCTTATGTAAATTTGGGCGAGCAAGATCTTACTACCCACGTTGACTTTACTGCTTTAGAACGTCAGGGAAAGCTACTAGGCTTAGAAAATATTGGCTTTACCAAACAGGGAATGTTTCTAATGGCTTTAGGATTAAGCGATCGCTTGAACAAATTATCTAGCGGTGAATTCAGTCCCGACCAAATTTTTAAACGTCGTGATGCTCTGCATCAACTGATTTCGCCTACGGGATTGGGAAGTTTTGGAGTGCTAATCCAAGGCAAAGATGTGGCTAATAGTAGTTCGCTCAGGGGTTTGAAAATACCAGCGATGCGCTAGATATAGCAAAAGTCAAAAGCGGCAAGAGGCGCATCGGAGGTTTCACAGCTGTCACAAGTTGCGGAGAAAACCTTGGCACATGTCACCTCGTTCGATGTTTAATGTTCAATAAACAGGAGTCAGGAGTAAGAAGATTTGTTGGCCCATCGGTAGTAAATATTCAAGTATTTCATATAAAACAAAATAAAAAAGAGGTTAGACAACGTCTAAACCCCATAATTAATAAAATAAATTTACCGATACAATTAAAATTCTGTAGGCTTGCCTATTTCTGAAGAACCTATAGGTGTGGTGGTAGCACCAGTAGCCAAAACATCGGCTTCTTTAACAAAGCCACTGTAAGCTTCCATACCGTGTTCGCTGATATCCAAACCGCGCAGTTCTTCTTCTGCGGTAACTCTAATGCCGAATATGGCATTTAATATACCCCAAACGATCGCGCTGAAGATAACGGTAAAGGCACCGATAGCTAAAATACCGATGATTTGAGTCAGAATATTACCAGTCCCAAAAATACCTACGGCTAGAGTTCCCCAAATACCACAAACTAAGTGGACAGAGGTTGCACCAACGGGATCGTCAATTTTAATACTGTCAAAAAAGGCTACAGCAAAAACGACGATGATACCAGCGATCGCGCCAATAATAATAGCTGATAGATAGCTAACGTCGGCACAACCTGCGGTAATTCCAACTAGTCCAGCCAAAACCCCGTTGATAATCATCGATAGGTCTGGTTTGCCGTCTTTAATCCAAGAAGTAAAAGTAGCGAGTACGCCTCCTGCTGCTGCTGCCAGGTTGGTAGTTACAGCAATGTAAGGAACGTTAGCAGTTGCTGCTAATTCCGAACCAGGGTTAAAACCAAACCAGCCAATCCACAAAATCAAACAGCCTAGAGTAGCAAAACCCATGTTGTGTCCTGGTAAGGCACTGATTCTACCAGCCTGATATTTACCAAGTCTCGGTCCTAACATCGCCGCACCGACTAAAGCTGCCCAACCGCCAACTGAGTGGACTACGGTAGAACCAGCAAAGTCAGAAAAGCCCATTTCGCTCAACCAACCGCCGTCCCAAACCCAGTGACCTGTAATTGGATAGGAAACTCCTACCAAGAGGAAGCTAAAAATCAGGAAGGAGCTAAAGTGAACTCGCTCGGCTACAGCCCCAGAAACGATTGTTGCTGCGGTAGCGGCAAAAGCAACTTGGAATAAAAAATTAATTGCTTCGGGTACTGCCGCAGGATAGGGATCGTTGCCGTAAGCTGCAGGATCGCCATTAAAGAAAAAGCCCTGCCAACCGATAAAGCTGCTTCCCTCACCATACATAAACGCATAGCCAATCGCCCAGTAAGCTATGGTAGCAATACCAAAAACAATCAGGTTTTTAGCGAGAATGTTTACGGCGTTTTTCTGACGGCAAAAGCCAGTTTCTAGCATTGCGAATCCGGCATTCATAAAAATAACCAGAACCGACGCAAACAATAAAAATATCGAGTCTAATACTACTCTTAGCTGTTCTACATCTTCTGGTGGATCGAATCCTTGAGCTTTAGCGGCAGTATTCCAAATCAGCACGATCGCGGCAGATAGAGGAATACAGGCTAGCCAGTAAGGTGTAAAACCACTAAATATAACTCTTAATGGTTTTGGTAACGAATTATTAAATGAAGTTGTATTACTTCTATTTTTAGGTTTTCGTATTTTTTGTTCTATGAGCTGAAAATTCATTTAGTTTTCAAATAGTCTCGGCACATAACATATAAAGTTAGCTTGTTTAAAATAACAAACTGAATTCACATTAGTTTCTGGGTTTCTTAACTGTTTTTCCGTATAAAGCGTTACTTTTTAAAGACAAAAATAAGATACAATATTTGACTTTATACATTCGCAACATTTGTTCTTTACAAAAAATTTAATATTTAGCGATGCTAGTGTATTAAAACAGTCTAAAACTCAGTTAAATAGCTAGAGAGTTTTGAAAATTGTGAATTTTTAGATACACTATTGACATATTTTCGCTGGGCTGTAATGGATTAAATCGCCCTAAATCTAATAAATTTTAGGTAACAAATTATTTAAATAAATAACGATATGTTATGAAATAGTTTTACCGCTTAAATTGATTTATAAGCGATTTTTCTAGTTGCTAGATCGGCTAAATTTTCCTGTGGGAATAGATTCAATTAATTGGCGAGTATAGTGACTTTTGGGATGTCGATAAATTGCTTCGGCAGTGTCAATTTCTTCGATTTTGCCTCGATTCATTACGATAATGCGATCGCTCATAAATTTAACCACGCTGAGATCGTGAGAAATAAAAACGTAGGTTAAGCCCAGTTCGCTTTGTAGTTCTTTAAGTAGGTTTAATACTTGCGCCTGTACCGAAACATCTAGCGCCGAAACCGACTCGTCACAGATAATAAATTGCGGTTCTAAGGCGATAGCGCGAGCGATACAGACTCTCTGTCGCTGTCCGCCCGAAAACTCATGGGGATAGCGATTGATAAAGTCGGGGTTCAAGCCAACACGTTCTAGCAGTTCGGCAACTCGCTTACGACGATTGCATTTAATTTGGTGAACCTTTAGAGGTTCGGCGATCGCATTACCGATAGTAATACGAGGATTGAGAGAATTGTAGGGATTTTGGAAGACAATTTGCATTTGCCGTCTGAGGTTACGTAACTTACGGCTTTTAAGCGATAGGTTGGTAATATCGTCACCATCAAAGACAATTTTGCCCTCTAAAGGAGCGATCAAACGTAATAGAGTTCTTGCCAGAGTTGATTTGCCGCAGCCAGATTCTCCCACTAAGCCCAGAGTTTCTCCTGGATAAACCTCAAAAGATACGTCTTTTACCGCCATAAAATAACGTTGAGTGCGCCCCAATACTCCTTTAACAGGAAAACCTACCCGCAGGCGATCGACAGTTACTAAAGGCTGTTGGGCGCACAATCTAACCAGTCTAGCTTCTTGTTCTTCAACAGTAACCGTTGCTGTATGTAGGTTAATATCTGTAGGTTTTTCTTTAATAATTACTTCTCCGTTTTGCCCTGGTTCTAACTGCATAAAGTCAGCTACGGTAGGCAGGGTTTGCAGCTTCAGATCCAAACGAGGGCGACAGGCGAGTAAACCTTTAGTATAGGGATGCTGGGGATTAGTAAAAACTTCGGCAATCTCTCCCGTTTCCACAACCTTGCCACGATACATTACCGCTACGGAGTCTACAAGTTCGGCGATGACTCCCAAATCGTGTGTAATAAAAATTAGTGACATGCCGCGCTTGCGACACAAGTTCCGTAATAAATCTAAAATTGTCGCCTGAACGGTAACGTCTAAAGCTGTTGTGGGTTCGTCAGCAATTAAAACTTTGGGATTACAAGAAATCGCGATCGCGATAGTCACCCGTTGCAGTTGTCCTCCAGAAAGTTCGTGAGGATAGCGTTTGAGCATCGCTTGCTTTTGCTGATTGACGTAATTAGAAATTTCTTTATCGCTGCTGCGGCGATCGGGATTTTCCGATAAATATTGTTGTTCTAGTCGTTCGTCATTAGGCAGCAGTTGCACTTCCTGTAGTAAGGCAATAGCTTTTCTTCTTGCTTCGGCTGAAGTAACTTGTTGATGGAGTAAAATTGCTTCTGTAAGCTGAAACCCAATGTTATATACGGGGTTTAAAGCACTCATCGGTTCTTGAAAAATCATGGCAATTTGTCCGCCGCGATAGATTCTTCTCTGAGCTTCCTTTAGCTTTAATAAATCTACCTGGCGAGCGCCATCTGGTTGAAACCAAATTTCTCCCTGAGTGACTTTTCCTGGAGTAGCAATCAAACCCATAATTGCTAGTGAAGTGACCGATTTACCAGAACCAGACTCACCCACCAAACCCAATTTTTCTCCCTGTCGCAGTTGAAAACTCAAATTGTCTACTGCCACGACGGGTTTATCTTCGGTTAAAAACTGTACTTGTAGCTGGCGAACGTCTAGAACGGGATCGTGCATAGTATAGTTAGGGCAAACTTTAACAGAATTCTAACCGATACTCAGAAAGTAAAAAGTAAAAATTAATTGTAGGATGGGCAAAATTTTTTCAAATGTCGGAGATCGCCATAAAAGCTTTTTCTTTACCCACCTCGCTTTTTAGACTAATACTATCGAATGATATTTTATAGATTCAATCTCACGATAGAGCAAGACATAGTTGATAACTGCTAACTTGAAAATGAAATAAGCTCGATGAGCGATCGATAGTTACAAGTTTTTTCTTGAAACTACGCTCTTTCAAAACAACATATAGGTAATTTAATAATATGGCTACCGAAAAGAACCAAAATCCTGCTGAAAATCTTGTAGAAAAAGCCGAGGCAAGAAGCGAAAAAATTGAAGGAAAAGTGCAAGAGGCAATCGGTAAAATGGATAACGACTCTCAAGATGTTAAAGAAGGGCAAGCCAAGCAAGCCGAAGCAAAAAAGAAAGGATAATTTTTTCGATATAAAAATAAAATATTTTTTTAAATGCGTTAACTTATTGTTGGCGCATTTGTTTTTTAACCAGATGTTTGTCTGAGCAAACCTGCCGTTTCATCGAACAACCAACCTGCATTGCGATTAAACTCTTCTGTTGCCCGCCAATAAACTCGTTCCATTTCAGTAAGCTCGACCAGACATTTTTCCATAAAAACTACAGGTATTTTTACGCGATCGCGCTCATAGCTACCATACTCTATTATTTGATAGTTGCAAGATTTGTAAAAAGGTAATGCTGTAAGTGAAGCTCCAACAAATATTACTTTACAGTCATGTTCTCTAGCATAAACTTCTAAATGCTGTAACAATTTTGTGCCTACACTACGACGTGCGTAATCTGGATGAACGAATAATTCAAAGAGCGTTCCGTTGTTAACCCATGATAAATTATCTACCTGTAAAAAACCGTACCCAATAATTTTGTCTTCACTCTCGCCAACTATAGAAATAAAATTATTTGCGTATTTGTTGCTAGCAGTAGAGTTAGCTACAAACAAAGCTACGCTATCAGTAATTTTTAAATTTTCTAAGTTGAATTTTTCCCAACTGGGTCTACACAAAGCCGCTATTTGTTCGGGAGTATAGTCGGGTGAATTGAGTACGTAAGTCGCTTGTTGTTTGAGTAAAAAAACTTCATTTGAGTCTTTCGTATTTAACGGTCTAATCTTAAATCTTAAGGAGCGATCGCTCATAAATTATTCTGACTTCACCTGACATAAACTTTTAGAGCTTTTGGCATCAGTAATAAAAGTTCCAAACCAATTATCTAGCAATCTTTGCGACACGGAACTATCTATTACCGAGTTGACAAACTCCTGCCATTCGGGATCGTTGCCTGTAATTATCATTCCATAGCGATCGCAGGTCAAAGGCGGTTCTGGAATTAGCGGATATTCTTGCTGGGAAAAATCTTGAATTTGTGCTTCTGCTCTTAACAAGATACCATCGCTAACCATTGCTGCGATTCTGCCTTGCTGTAGTGCCTGTACCCCGCGACTTCTACCCGTAGTACCGCCAAACCTCACTATTTGTGCTGAAGGATAGCGATTTTGCAAAAACTTTTCTGTAGAAGTATTTCCCAATACTCCAATTTTAATATCGTTTAGATCGCCGTTAAGATCTAATTCTGAGGCATTTGTTTGCTTAATCAAAAATTGGGTACCCGAAACAAAAAAACCTGTCGAAAATTGAGTGCCATCGGGAGGATTTTCATTAATGGTATTAGGACCGCATTCTAGATCGACCAAATCGTCTGCTACTAATTGAAAGCGATTTCTGGCGTTTGACTTGAGCAGCCTGATAATTAAAGTATTCCGCTTTAGTTTTTTACTCAACTGATTTTCTAGAATCACAAAAAAATCGAGACAATACCCCTGCAACTCTCCATTGCTGTCTAAGTAGCCAAAAGGCGCGGCATCTTCTCTGATGGCAACTCTAACAACTCCAGTGCGTTGAATTGTTTCTAAAATGGGTTCTGCATTGGCAGCAAAAGAGAAACATAACCAACCAAGACTGCCAGCCAAAAAAGATGCTAGTTTCCTACGCATATTGCAAATCAATTTTATTTAGTATGATGTTAAATCGCCTTAAGGATAGAAGCTCAATTTAGGCAAACCTAGAGTTTCTTCCCAACCCATCATCAGGTTCAAACATTGTACTGCCTGACCTGCCTGTCCTTTAATTAAATTATCTATAGCCGACATCACAATAACGCGATCGGTACGTGAATCTACTTCTACGCCGATATAGCAAAGATTGGTACCACATGCCCATTTAGTCTGGGGATAAATACCGTTGGGGAGAATTTTCACGAAGGGAGAAGAGCGATAAAAAGCCGAATAAATTGTTAGTAAATCTTCTCTAACCAAACCCGGATCTCGCAAGGTAGCATAAACGGTAGCTAAAATTCCTCTCACCATTGGTATGAGGTGGGGTGTAAATTGAACTTTGACTTCTTGACGAGCTAAAGAACTGCAAATTTGTTCGATTTCGGGAGTGTGACGATGACTGGCTACTCCATAGGCGCAAAGAGTGTTGTCAGCCTCAGCTAATAAGAGATTGGTTTTTGCCTGACGACCACCGCCAGAAGTTCCTGATTTAGCGTCGATAATTGCCGTTTCGGGTAAAATTAGTCCTTGTTTGAGTAAGGGAGAAAGAGCGAGTAAGCTAGCAGTACAGTAACAACCAGGACAGCCGATTAATTGCGAACGAGCGATCTTATCGCGATAGAGTTCTGGCAACCCATATACGGCAGTAGCAGCGATCGCGCCATCATTTCGTTCTTTTTTATACCAGTTGGTATAGGTATTAAGATCTTGAAAACGATAGTCTGCTGAGAGATCTAAAACCTTACAGCCTTTTTCTACTAGGGCAGAAGCCATTTGACAGGCAAGACCATTGGGCAAACCTAAAAAGACAATTTCGCATCTGGCAGCGACTTTGTCTATATCGATCTCCTCGATACCAAGATCGACACAATGAGCGAGATGGGGATAGAGAGTGGCAAATTGTTTTCCAGCACTGCTATCTCCTCCTAAATAAACTATATCTACTTGTGGATGTTCTAGTAATAATCTGACTAACTGTACCCCGCCATATCCAGATGCACCAATAATGCCTACAGTTTTTTTTGATTCGCTCATAATTTTCTCGGTTGATAGTATCGATCGCTTATTCTAATTTTTGGTCGAATGGACAATAATTTTTAGTCAAGGATAATACTAAATCGATTTCGAGATGTTTGGAAAGTATTTAGAATTTTCGGCAATTTTTAAGCAGTAGGGTAAGGCAATTATCAATGAACAATGAGCAGAACTACAATGAACAATTTTCTATTACCAACTTTGAACTGCCGAGTACAAACTTGATTGCTCACTGTTCATTGCTCATTGTCAATTGTTGAATTTTGCTGTTGCTTTAGTACCTGAAGAATTTGCTGGTATTCTTGCTGTTGCGGTTGTAGTCGAGCTAACTTTTCTAATGGCGCGATCGCTGCTTCGGCATTTCCTGTTTGTAGATATAGTTGTGCCAGTCCGTTGAGTGCGGTTAAATTTTCTGGTTCGCGCTCTAGTACTTTTTCATAACCGCGAATTTGTGATTGAATTTGTTTTTCTGAAGACTGCGGATTGACTGCCGTTTCTGCAACAGGCTTTTGGTTGTCAAACAAACCTGCCAGTACTATTGCCCCCGTCGAGCCAATAAATGCCAAACCAAAAATTAGAGTAATAATACGCTGGAATGTTTTGTTTTTCATAAGATAACTACTTTACCTCAAGATATTGAATGCCAGTATACCCCCTGCAAAGCCTAACAAACAAAGAGTAGTTAGTAATAACCAAGACAACCAGCGTGTGTATCCTGCTAGCTGCAAATCTAGCTTTACTAATAAAGCAGCAGACAACAGCAATAGAAAATTAGCAAATAAAGTTATTTTTTGAACGATTAGGGCAAATGCAAAAGCACCAATAAATATCGATAAAAAAGCTCTGGTTTCTGACCTGAGCCAAGTAGAAAGGCTTATGGTCATCAAAGAAATAGGAGCGGTAAAGGCGATCGCCAGTAAAATAATTAAAACTCCGCCCACACTGTAGAGGAAAATCGTTGCCAAGTCTTTTTCTAAAGCCTGAAATAAACTTCCCGACTCGATTACAGAAGTCCCCCACGAAGTATAAGACCAACCAAAAACTCCATAGGTAAGTAAAAGTAAGATTGATGATAGCCAAGGAATTTTTTTTGACCAGAGCATTAGTGGCAATTAGTTATAGACAATCGATCGCAAACAAGTATATTTTAAGTCAAGTTAGCTATTACCAGACTTCATATACTGCCTATCACCGATTGTCTACCTACTAATGCTGCTCTGTATGAGAACCAAGTAACTAAATAAATATATTTATGACTTGGTTGCGAACTATTAAAGTTCTATTTGACAGCTAGCGATAGTCTATTCTATCGGTTGCTGCGATTGCACTATTTAGCGATCTAGACAATTTGTGATGTCCATTCAGTTAGGACATACTTTGAATAATGAAATCAAAGTAAGGACTTGCTTCTTGTGCATCTTCTTTACTTAACAGACCTAATGCCGCTTGTTTCAAACAACGAATGGAATCAACCATACCTGGTAGGGGAACACCCAGAGAATTATACATTTCTCTAACTCCAATCAAGCCTGTTTTTTCAATTGGTTCTATATCCCCTGCCATAACGCCATAGGTAACAAGTCTTAAGTACCAACCAAAATCACGCAGACATTGATTGTATTTTTTCTGACCGAAGGCGTTGCCACCTGCCGCTCGATATTCAGGGTGTATCCTAAATAGTTCTTTTCCAGCTTTATCGACAATTTTCTTTTCATTGTCTGCTAGAGTTTCAGCAATACGGACTCGTTTTTCACCAGTTGTTAAAAACTTTTTGATTCCTTCTAGTTCGCCGCTACTAGGATAGCGGAGTTCATCATCTGCTTTAAGAATAACTTGACTAACTACGCTCATAATTATGTGATAGATTTAATTAACTTTAATAATTTTAGCCGAACTCGCGTTCATATATTAGACGAAGAAGCCGAACCAGCTTAGTTAAAGTAACAATTTTATATAAATTTTCGTCCTCTTTGAAAAAACGGAACGTTGCTTCGCCCTCTAAGGAACTACTTCGCCTCGGTGCAGCTTCAAAGCAAATAAACTTTACCAACCTCAGTTCGACGGAACGTACTTTAAGCTTGAATATTGGAGTCAAGAGAACGAAAATAATAGTCTTTTGCCTCTCTCCAAACTATTTAATTTTGTATCTATCGAACTTACGTTTACCAGAAGCAAAATTGCTATACTCTTTCTCTACAAGCAAAAAAAGAGGAACATTCTCTAAGAACGTTCCTTATTTAAAGTTAATTATCGCAATATTATTTAACTATCTGGTAATTCGCCTGCATTTTTAGCTCCAGCCAAAGTAGGGAATTTTTCGCCAAAATAGTTGTTTAAAAAAGTGTTACCAGCAGAGAGAAGTACTGGTGCGAGAATAAAAGCTAATAGCCCTGTTACTTGGAATCCGGGTACGAATAAGGAAGCTAACCAGAAGCATACGCCGTTAACAACTAAAGAAAATGCTCCCAAACTAAGTATATTAATCGGTAAGGATAAAACTGATAAAAATGGTCTAGCTACACCGTTTACTACTCCAATCGCTACTGCTGCCAACAACGCAGCAGGAAAATTTGCCAAATTCACCCCTGGAAAAATAATATCAACTATTAACAGACTGAGGGTGGTTGCTAATAGGGTTAAAAGTGTTCCTATCATTCGGTTTTCTCCTAAATCTTTACTTTTTGTAATATTTTCTATCGAGTTTTTGATAATTTTATTGTTACTCGATTGTTTGGTTTTTACCTCTCTTTGAAGATATATTTTTTAGCAGCAACTTTAACTGTTTATGCAAATTTGGCAACTAACTCATCTTTCTCTTGATAGAAGACAAAGTTACTTAATTTTTATCACAATATTAAATAAACAAAAGTAAAAATAAATTCGTTTGAAAAACCATGAAAATTATTCAACTTATTGCCTGTATTTTATTACCCCCTTTAGGAGTATTTTTGACTGCTGGAGTTAGTCAGGCTCTAATTATCAATATCTTGCTAACGCTATTGGGCTTTATTCCTGGATTGATTCATGCTGTTTGGGTTTACTCCAAATATGCAGAAAAAGTAAATGCTTGAAAAAGTGTTTGCCAGAGGCTATAATTTTTAACCCTATGTTAGAAAGCGCGCTTCTATTAGTTTAAATTCCACCGTAACGGGCGATCGCTTTTACAAGGGTGTCATCTTTGCTATTGAGCCACGCCCACATGCGATCGCCTAGAGAAAAATGCCACCATTCCCCAGGATGACGGCAAAAACCAGCCTCCGACATTACTCGATTGAGTAGTAGACGATGACGATGATATTGTTGAGATTCGATGTTGTTGTCATTGGCATAGTAGTCGGGATGCGATCGCTCGGAAAGTTCGTCAATATCTCCTCCCATATCTAAATCGTTACCATGCTCATCGACAATGGTTAGATCTACAGCACTACCAGTACTATGTGGAGGAGGTGTTGCGGGGTCGTTACTAGGTACAGCCCAAAGTTGATACACCCGCTCCCAAAGGTTTTGACGCTGCTGAGATGAGAGTTTTGTCGGGTCGTACTGTGCGGCTAAAGAGTTAAAAGTATAGTCAACCATAAATTGCTGTACTGCGATCGGACGGTAGGCATCAAAAATTTTTAATTTCCAATGGGGATGTTGTTGGATTAGTAACTCTCGCGCTTCAAGTAAAGCATTTACTACCCCCTTACGTAGATAGTAAGGTGACTTATCGTCATATGGCGCACCTAATTTTTGATAGGGATGGGGCGACTCAACGGCGAAATGTTCTAAAGGAATGGCAATTAGAGGTTCGCCGCATTCTTGAATAGGAATATATCGATCTGGTCTCATATTAGGGTTAAGGTGAGTTCAAAATTCGTAGAGGCAAGGTACTGTTGCTACTGTATGGGCAACGCCGTGCCTTGCTCTTAAGAGCGATCGCTAAAGGCAATAAAAAAAGTATTTAATGCTAGAGTTTTTTGTCTAATGAATAATCTATAATTATCTTTCTTATCCTCGGACAACGGAGAATTACTATCTATAGTAAAAGTCAAAAGTCAAAACTAAAACAAGAAAAGATCGACCTTACTCCACATATAGCGTAGTCTTCAAAAAATTTTGGTTTTTAACCCTACATATAGTGTTATGATACTAATCCTGGCTCGGAAAAGGATTAGTAAAAATGGATCTTCTGTGGGAATGGAAATCTAGTGGTGTTGACGAAGCTTTAACCCAGTTGAATGTAAAGGCTCTGGAAGGTACTTCTCCTTCAGAGTATTTGCTTTACTCCGATGCCATACCCAGAAGAAACGATGGCAGAATCAGCCGGGGATTTTTACAGCGTTATGCCCACACTGAAAACGGGGGCTGGTGGTGTTCGGGCATCGATCTACTTACGGGAGAAGAAGATACCTGGGGCTGTTTTAAACCAGAGTTTCCCCGCTATAGCGAACGCTCCAAACCAATCAAATACGAACATCCACCCCTTACTCCTACTGGTTTATTTGCCCTCAAAGTCACCAAAGATATTTGGCGGCAAATAAGCGATCGCGGCGCAGTAGAATTTGCAGCATCAGATATTAAAGAAAATTTACCAGATCTAGGATTTTGGCAATGGTTAATCGATCGCTCTGAAGTTCCTCTTTGCCTTACTGAAGGAGCAAAAAAAGCAGGAGCATTACTTTCTGCTGGCTACGCGGCGATCGCCTTACCAGGAATCAACAACGGCTATCGTACTCCCAAAGACAATAACGGCAAACGCATCGGCAAATCTCATTTAATACCTCAACTACAGAAATTAGCTATATCGGGTAGAACAATCTATCTGGTATTCGATCGCGACTCAAAGCCTAAAACAGTGAAGGCTGTCAATGCCGCGATTAAAAAAACGGGCTACCTCTTGCAACAGGCAGGCTGTCAGGTAAAAGTTGTCGTCTGGGATTCGCAATTGGGTAAGGGTGTAGACGATCTCATCGCCAACTGCGGACGCGAGTATTTTGCCGAGGTTTACGATCGCGCCCCTAGTTTGGAAACCTGGAAAGCTAGAGCGTGGCAGAGTTTGACTTATACGCCTCAAGTAAAATTGTGCGATCGCTACTTGCCCAACACAGAAATCCCTACTCAGACCAAGTTAATCGGCATCAAATCGCCTAAAGGTACGGGTAAGACTAAGTTTCTCGAACGAATTGTCTTGCAAGCCAGACAACGCCAGCAAAAAGTATTGGTAATCGGACATCGCATTCAGTTAGTACAAGAACTTTGTCAGAGATTTGGTCTGCAATATATTAGTGAAGTCAGTCGAGATAGTTCGCATAAGTGTTTGGGTTATGGACTTTGTATTGATTCATTACATCCTAATTCTCAAGCCAAGTTTAACCCTGATGACTGGCAAGATAGTCTGGTAATTATCGACGAAATCGAACAGGTTTTATGGCATGGTTTAAATTCTGCTACCTGCAAAGATAATCGGGTAGAAATCCTTAAGACTTTTAAAACTCTGATGCAAAATGTCTTAGCGCAGCAGGGACAAGTATACGTTGCCGATGCCGACTTGAGCGATGTTGCGATCGATTATTTAATTTCTCTATCGGGAATCGAGCTAGAACCCTATATTATTTGTAATGAGTGGCAACCAGACGATAAATCTTTTTGGCAAGTATATAACTACGAAGGTAAAACTCCCAAGAAATTAGTTGAAGATTTAGAAACCTATATTGAGAAGGGAGGCAAGCCTTTTATTTGTCTTTCGGCACAAAAATTAACTAGTAAGTGGGGTACTCAGAATTTAGAAGCCTATCTCCAGCAAAAATTTCCCCAAACTAGAATACTCCGCATCGATTCGGAATCTCTTGCCGATCGCCATCATCCAGCATATCAATGTATTGCCAAACTAAATACGGTATTGAGTAATTACGATATTGTTATTGTCAGTCCCTCAATTGAAACGGGAATATCCATCGAACTCAAACATCATTTTACTTCCGTCTGGGCGATCGCCCAGGGGATACAAAGTGAAAATGCAGTTCGGCAAACTCTAGCCCGTATTAGAGACAATGTACCTCGCTACCTCTGGTGTGCTAGCTATAGCTTTAACAAAATTGGCAACGGCTCGACTTCCATACCCGCCTTACTCAATTCCAGTCATCGCTTTACCCAACTTAATATTCGTTTGTTGCAACAGTTAGATTTAGCCTACCTCGACGATCTCGATACGGGTTTTCAAGCCGAGTCTTTATTATGTTGGGCAAAAATGGCGGTGCGCTATAACGCCAGCGCGATCGACTATCGCGGCTCGATCTTAGCTGCTTTGAGCGCAGAAGGGCATCAAATTATCGATGCCGCTACGGTAGCCATCAAAGAACCCGATAAGAAATCTCAAGATACTAAGTCTTTAGTAGAAGTTATTACCGAAATCAGCACCCAAAATTATCAGGCAGAGTGTCAGGCGATCGCTGCTTGTGCCAATTTGAGCGATATAGAATACCAACGTCTCAACAAAAGCATAGTCAAATCTTTGAGCGATCGCCGCAAGTTGAGAAAATATCAATTACAGCAACGCTATCATCTGCCTGTAACTTCCGACTTAGTCGCCCTCGATGACGATGGTTGGTATGACAAAATTAGACTTCATTATTTTTTGACAGTCGGTCGTTCCTATCTAGCAGATAGAGATACTCAAGTCGCCCGCCAACTTATTCAGCGCGGTAACGGTAGCCTGTTTCTACCCGATTTCAACCATTCTCAACTTGGGGCGGTAGTAGGTACGATGGAAATATTGGGCATTCCAGTACTACTATCAGATAGCTCGCGACAATTACGTAACAGCGATCGCGACTTACAAGCTTTGAAGGCGATCGCCATTAATAATCGTAGCGAAATTAAAACCATTCTCAATACAGGTATTGCTAAAAATTACAGTCCTATAACTATTCTCAGCCGTATCATAAGCAAAATTGACTGTAAGCTCAAACACATTCGTTCGGAAACCGAAAACAAAAAAAGAATTCGCGTCTATCAATTAGAAACCATAACCGACAATCGAGACATAGTATTTCAACACTGGTTGAATATCGATCGCCAACGTCCAGGCAACTCTTTGTTTTGGTCGGAAGATAAGTTTAGTAGCTTAAAGTGCAGTCGCACCGTACAGAAGAATGATTCTAGTTATTTGCAATTGAGCTTAAATATTTAAACTTGTATTACCAAGGCAACTTTTTTTCTAGAAAAATTGCGTTACCGTACTCAGGATTTAACTCGTATTTAACAAAGCCAAATTTTCCATAAGAATTTTTGGCAGCATAATTTTTTTCTAGAACTTCTAAAGTAATTTTACAAGCTCCTTTATCTTTGGCGATTTGTTCGACTTCGTTAAGCAAAAGCTGACTGATACCCTGTCTTCTATAGCGATCGACTACAATCAAATCGTGAATATTAATAACTGGCTTGCATTGAAATGTAGAAAATAAAGTAAAGCAATTTGCTAATCCTACAGCCACGCGATCGACATAACAAATAAGAGAAAAGGCAAAAGGTAGTTTAGCCAGTTCTTCAGTCAAGTTGCTTCTAGTATATCTATCTAGTTCTACACCACCACCTGCGGGATCGACGGCATAATGATTGAGTAAAAATACAATATCTTGCGCGTGCTGTTTATTGGTATAGTCAGCAATTACAATTTCGGCGTTCATAGTATCTTGTACGTGCTGTTCTTGGGTGTATTCAGCAACTGCAATCTTGGCATTCATAATAATTTTTTTTTTCTAACTATTAGTGCTAGTAAACTTTATGGCATAAATTCTCCTCACTCACCCCGATCGTAAACACAAAGAGTAAAAAAAACGTGCAGTTTGAACACATTATTTTGTTGTTTGCGATCGCTAAAATCAAAAAAATATCTTAATTACTGAAACTCCTACTGTATATAGCTTTATCACCCATCTTGCACTATTTCGAGCAGATATCGGCTCTTCCCTAAGAAAGAATTAGAAGAATTAGTTTTATGTTGCGGATTTAGTTTTCAAATATATCTAACTGCTCGATAGAATCTCCCTGTCTTGGTTTTTTAGGCTGTACTTGTTCGATGCCCTGACGCAAACCCAAAGCAATTTTGCTGTGCTTTTCTATTTGTCCCATTACCTGTCTGGCTCTGGAAATGACCGAAGTTGGCAAGCCTGCAAGTCTTCCTGCTTCAATACCGTAAGATCTATCCGCACCACCAGGACTAACTTGGTGCAAGAAAATAATTTTATCGGGCATTTCTTTAACCGTTACCTGATAGTTAGCTACATTAGTCAAAATCGAAGCCAGTTCGTTTAGTTCGTGATAGTGAGTGGCAAAAATCGTCCGCGCCTGAATTTCTGCCGCCAAATATTCCGCCACTGCCCAGGCGATGGAAAGCCCGTCAAAAGTAGCCGTACCCCTGCCAATTTCATCTAACAAAACCAATGACTTGGGGGTGGCGTGGTTGAGAATATTTGCAGTTTCGTTCATTTCTACCATAAAGGTAGATTGTCCCGTTGCTAAATCGTCTACCGCACCAACACGGGTAAAAATGCGATCGCAAATTGCCAATTTAGCCTCCGTTGCGGGAACGAAACTACCGATTTGGGCAATTAACTGAATTAGTCCCACCTGACGTAGATAGCAGCTTTTACCACTGGCATTGGGTCCCGTTAGAATAACTAAATCGGGATTAGTTTGTTCGTTGGTTGTGTTTGAATTAGCAGCATCACCCATGTAAGTAGAGTTAGGCACAAAAAAACCCTCACCCAGAGACTGTTCGACTACTGGATGTCTGCCATCAACTATTACTATTTCTCTACCTTCAACTATTTCTGGACGACAGTAGTTTTGATATACTGCTATTTCTGCCAATCCCGACAGGACATCAACTGCTGCCACTGCTTTAGCAATACTGCGAATTTCACTAGCTTTCTCGGCTACCGTCGCTCTCAACTGAGTAAAAATTTCGTATTCTAAATTATTTAAATCGTCTTTGGCTGTAAGTATTCTGGTTTCTCTTTCTTTTAGCTCCGAGGTAATATATCTTTCTTCATTAGTTAGAGTTTGTTTGCGCTGATAGTTATCGGGTGCCTGACTGGCTTTGGAGCGAGGCATACTTAGGTAATAGCCAAAGGTTTTGTTGTAGCCAACTTTGAGATTGGCAACTCCAACTCGTTCTCTTTCTGTTACTTCTAGATTGGTAAGCCACTGCTTATCATCTTCCAATCTTTGACGAATTTCATCTAATTGAGAGTTAATGCCGTCTCGGATTAAACCTCCTTCTTTTACTTGCTGTGGCGGCGTTTCTACTAAATGCTCGATAACGTAAGTTCCCAATTTTTCTAACTCTGACGGCACTTTTTGAATCGCTTTGAGATAGGGAGACATACCAAAAGAAGCGATCGCAGCTAGATCGGTCAATTTTACTAAAGATTCGGCTAGAGCAAGTAAATCTCGCGCATTTGCCGTACCAGCACCAACCCTACCCGCCAGGCGTTCGAGATCGTAAATTTTTCGCAGCATGGCTCGCAAATCCTGCCGCAGAGAGGTATTAGCAACTAATTCGCCAATAGTATCCTGTCTGGCAGCAATACCTCTAGCATCGATTAAAGGCTGCAATAGCCAGCGGCGCAACGCCCTACCTCCCATTGCCGTATTGGTGCGATCTAACGCCCACAACAGCGAACCATAAAAAGTACCATCCCTGACAGTTTGAGTGATTTCTAAGTTGCGGCGCGTTTGATGGTCTAAAATCAAATAATCTGCCAAACTGTAACAGCGTAGAGGCTGTAGCGGTACTCGATAGACTTTTTGAGTATCTTCAACATATTCGAGCAAGCCACCAGCCGCCCTTACTCCTAAAGGCAAATTGGCACAGCCCATGCCTTCTAGAGAACTAACTTTAAAAGTATCTTTCAATCTCTGGGTTGCTTCTACTAAGGTAAACGATTTTTGCGATCGCAACGAATAACAAAACTGTTCGGGTAGACAGTCGGCTAAGTGTTCGGTCTTTTCTCCAGGACGCAATAAACCACTTATGTCTGGAGCATTAGTAGGAATTAAAATTTCTGACGGTTGCAGTCGCAGGAGTTCTAAAGTCAGATTGGCTAAATCGCTTCCTTGGGTAGTTAAAAATTCGCCTGTAGAAATATCGGCATAAGCCAAGCCCCAGTGTTCTCCTGCCATAACTACTGCCGCTAAAAAATTATTACGTCGAGCTTGCAGCATACCGTCATCGGTCAAGGTACCTGGAGTGAGTAATTTTTGAATCTCCCTGCGCACCATGCGTCGTTCTGCCATTGCTTCTTTAGCATCTTCTACCTGATCGCAAATTGCTACGGCAAAACCTTTTTCCACTAACATAGTGCTGTATCGTTCTAGGGCATGATGGGGTACGCCCGTCATCGCTACGCGCCCAATTTCTTTACCCGCTTCCTTGCTAGTTTGAATTAACTCTAGTTCTCTAGAAATAGTTACTGCATCTTGAAAAAAGCACTCAAAAAAATCACCCACCCGATAGAGCAACAGCGCATTAGGATACTGTTCTTTCACTTCGACATAGTGATGATACATCGGTGAAAGCTTTGCTCGATTTATATCGCGGTAATCGGTAATAATATTTTCTTTTGCTTGCTTATCAGATGCCATAAATCGCTCGATCGCTTGTAAATATTTACTTAATTATGACTTTATCGTAACTGTCAACTCTCTTTAAGTAGAATTAGCAAAATAAAACAACCCTATCTCGCAAGTTTGAGATAGGGAAATTTAAGATAATTAAATTATTATCGCTGTTAACGATCTACCGAACCCATAATGATATCGATGCTGCCTAATATGGGCATAATATCTGCTAATTTAACGCCTTTTAACAAATAGGGTAGAATTTGCAAATTATTAAAGTCAGCAGAACGAATCTTCCATCGCCAGGGGAAAACATTATCGTTACCGACAATAAAAATACCTAGTTCCCCTTTACCGCTTTCGCAGCGAACGTAATGTTCGCCTTCAGGAATTTTAAACGTGGGTGCGACTCGCTTAGCAATGTATTGGTACTCAAAATCGTTCCATTTAGATTTTTTACCCTCCGCCATTTGTCTGGCTTCGAGATTTTCAAACGGACCGCCAGGAATTCCATCTAGTGCTTGGCGAATAATTTTGAGTGATTCGCGCATTTCTCTAATTCTAACCAAATAACGAGCCAAACAATCGCCACCAGTTTCCCAGTGTACTTCCCAGTCGAAGTCGTCATAGCATTCGTAACGATCTACTTTGCGTAAGTCCCACTTGACCCCAGAAGCACGCAACATCGGTCCCGAAAGACCCCAGTTAATCGCTTCTTCTCGACTAATCGTACCTATACCTTCTACACGGCGGCGAAAAATAGGATTGTTAGTAATCAGCTTTTCGTATTCGTCTATTACAGGATCGAAATAATCACAAAAATCATGGCATTTGTCTATCCAGCCATAAGGTAAGTCTACCGCCACTCCCCCAACGCGAAAGTAGTTGTTATTGATTAGTCGCTGTCCCGAAGCCGCTTCCCACAGGTCGTAGATCATTTCCCGTTCGCGGAAGATGTAGAAAAAGGGAGTTTGCGCGCCTATGTCCGCCATAAATGGTCCCAACCAGAGTAAATGGTTGGCGATGCGGTTTAGTTCCAGCATAATTACCCGAATATACTGAGCGCGTTTTGGTACTTCTATACCAGCCAGCTTTTCTGGTGCGTTGACGGTAATCGCTTCGTTAAACATACCTTCAGCATAGTCCCAACGACTGACGTAAGGAACGTACATAACATTAGTACGATTTTCGGCGATTTTTTCCATGCCTCGGTGCAAATAGCCAATTACGGGTTCGCAATCGACAACATCTTCACCATCCAAGGTGACAACTAACCGCAATACCCCGTGCATAGAGGGATGATGCGGTCCCATGTTGAGAACCATAGGTTCGGTTCTGGTTTGTATCTGTGCCATAAAATATGCGATCTTGCCTCAATATGAAATGCTGCTTTAATATATCTTATCGAGTTTCTTCCCTTACAAATAAAGGATTTATTCCAATGGCGATTATAATGCTTTTCAGGCGATCACTGGTAATTGCCAATAAATAACAGCTATATGTACTATGTCCAAAGATCGTTCATTTTAAAAGTAGCTCGATTAAACTGTAAATAATTAAATTTATAGTCTTTGGTTAAAAAAATATTTTGGTTATCGAGCGAAACTTCTTAAAGAAATTAGCTTGACATCAGGTATGCGATCGCAATCTATTTTTATTAAAAATACTCATACCTCAGCTAGTTAATAACCAAATAATTCAATGGTAGAGTCTATAAAGTCGATTTTATTTCAAACTAAAATATTTTTGCTAATAGTTAAATTATTATTTAAATCGCACTTAATTTTTATTACATCAAAGCAGGTGGCATTTTGCGTTTCAGTAATCTGGTAGGCACGATCGCGCTATTAATCGCTATCTATATTCTGTGGCAAATACGCTTTATCGTGCTGCTAGCTTTTGCAGCAGTAGCTTTGGCGACGGCAATTAATTACTTAGTTCATTTCTTGATGAGACTGGGAATAAAAAAAAGAGGGATAGCGATTGTTGTATCTTTAGCTTTGCTAATACTGATTTTTGCTGGTTTTATTTTTATAGTCGTTCCTCCTTTTGTCGATCAGCTACAGCAAGCAATCGACTTATTTCCGCAAGCCGTAGATGAAATACAAATTTGGTTTAATTGGCTGCAAGAGAAAGTTCCCGAACAGTTGGTAGGGGAAATTCAGCGGTTGGAAAATGTTACTCGTAACTTACCTAGTTTGGCATCCAGGGTGATTGGTAATTTTTATAGTATTTTTACAGGTTCGTTAGGAGCTCTGTTAAATATACTGCTGGTTACAGTAATTACGATAATGTTATTGACCACTCCGCATCCATATATGCGGCTATATCTAGCTTTTTTTCCTTCTTTCTATCGTCGTCGCGCCGCTCAAATACTTAAAAAATGCGAAACAGCTTTAGTAGGTTGGACTAAAGGTATTTTGTTTAATATGTTGGTTATTACTGTTCTTAGCTGGCTGGGACTAACTATTTTGGGAGTCAAACTTCCTTTAGCTAATGCACTTTTGGCTGGCTTGCTGACCTTCATACCCAATATAGGACCTGTTTTAAGCTGTATACCACCGATAATTTTAGCTTTGCTCGATGCACCCTGGAAGGCATTAGCGGTGTTAATATTGTATATTTTGATTCAGCAAGTTGAAAGTAATATCTTGACTCCTTTAGTCATGAAACAGCAGGTATCTTTATTACCAGCAGTAACCTTACTCGCTCAAGCTACTTTTGCGATCTTTTTTGGTTTTATCGGTCTGTTTCTGGCACTACCACTAGCAGTTGTCGCTCAGGTATGGATTAATGAAGTCTTGATTAAAGATATACTGAGCAATTGGAATGGCAAAAAGCAACGTTTGGGTTCTAAATCAGCTAAAAATCCATTCGTTCGGCATCAAACTTCTCAGACTTCCCCCCAAGTTTTTACTACCGAAATCAGCTTTTCAGATGATGACCAAATAAGTGAGTAAGCTTTATTATTCGATGCAAGTTTGGTGCGGCGTTCGGTTTGGTAACGGCGGTTGAAAATTTATTCTGAGATACATGCGACAATTATTAATAGAGGTACAAGCGGGAAAAGGAAAGGCTATTTTAGAATTAGCCAAACAAAAGTTTGGGGGAACCAATTTAAGTCAGGTAGAAGCCAATAGTATCAGAGGCGCGATCGATTTAATATTTGTTTACCTTCCCAACTCCCAAATAGAAGATTTCTTAGCAGAGTTAGAAGACTTTTCCGAACTACACGTTACTCTTATTCCCAGAGGCGTAATGCCTTTACGACCCCCTGTAGCTGAAGTTCCCCAAAAAGTGATGGATGTCGAACCCAAAAGTCCTTTAGAAGTCTTTTTAGCTGGCTTACAAAGCGTGGGGTCTTGGAAAGGTTTTCTGGCTTATGCTGCGGCAGGTGGTGTTGTCGTCTGGATTGGTCTGTTTACCAACAGCAGTTTTTTATTAGTTGCGGCGATGCTGATCGCACCTTTTGCCGGACCTGCAATGAATACAGCGATCGCCACAGCCAGAGGAGACAGCATGTTGCTGCGAAAAAGTCTTTTGCGCTATGTGTCGGCAATTTCTGTAACTGTAATAGTAACAGCAATACTAAGCCTGGTTCTCAGGCAAGAATTAGCCACCAGCTCTATGGTAGAAAGCAGTAAAGTCTCTACTATTTCTGTGCTTTTACCTCTGGTAGGTGGTGCGGCAGGTGCATTAAATCTGGTGCAGTCAGAAAGAAGTAGTTTGGTTTCGGGAACTGCGGTCGGAATGCTGGTGGCTGCAGCTTTAGCACCTCCTGCGGGAACTTTGGGCATGGCAGCAGCCCTCGGTAGATGGGGAATGGTTCTCAATGGTTTGTTTTTATTAGTAATGCAATTAGTAGGGATTAATTTGGCTGCGGCGATTGTCTTTCGTTTATATGGTTTGTCGGTTGAGGGTGCGCGTTATAAGCGGGGTAAAAAATGGCTGTTTCCCATAACTCTGGGCATTACATCGCTTGTTTTAGTTGCTTTAGTTAGTCTGCAATTTTCTTTATCTCCCAATTTACAGCGTTCTAGTTTAGAACAGCGAGCCAATACTGAAGTGCAACAAGTAATTGAAAACAGCAATCTTGCTAGACTAGTTAAATCTAGCGTTAGTTTTACTCGTGCCAATATTGAGGGGCAAAATACTCTACTTTGTTTGGTTTACGTCCAGCGTCCCAATAACGTCACTGCCTCAGATAGAGAAATTAGTACCCGCCTTACTAAATTGATTCAAAACCGTTTGAGACAGAAAGATTTTCCAGCTACCCCTCTAGTAAATATCAATGTGTTAGAAGCTCCCTAAAACAGTATCAGGCAAAATTATTCTCAAAGTATAGTTTTACTACCTCGTTCGTTTCTTTTCTAGACAAATTTTTTATATTTCAGTCGTTCGCGCAATACTACGAATAGTTTAAACTCAAGTTTGTAGGTAATATCGACCGAGTGATTCAAGATATATAACATGACCGTGACTCGCATTTCAACAGGAATCAGTGGTTTAGATGAAATTTTATCTGGAGGATTAATTGTCAACCAGGCGTATTTAGTCAAAGGAGAAGCTGGTACTGGTAAAACTACTCTAGGATTTCATTTTCTCTTTGATGGTGTAGCTAGAGAAGAAAAAGTTTTATTTATTAGTTTTAGCGAATCAGAAGCACAACTGCGTCGTAATGCCAGGTTAATCGGAATAGATCTCGACCGAGTTGAATTCCTCGATCTCAGCCCGACTGCTGGTTTTTTTACCGAAGACCAAACTTACGATATTTTTTCTCCAGCAGAGGTTGAAAAACGTCCAGTTACTCAAAACATTATTGATACTATCGATCGCCTCAAACCTCAGCGCATTTTTTTAGATGCCATAACTCAATTTCGTTTTTTGGCATCAGACCCCTTTCAGTTTCGCAAACAGGTGCAATCTTTTTTACGCTTCACGGTTGATTGCAATATAACTTTGTTGTTTGCTTCTGAAGGTAGCGATCGCTTTCCCGACGACGATCTTCAATTTATGAGTGATGGAGTGATTCAGTTGAACTCCAAGCCAGAAAAACGCAGTTTGATAGTTTCTAAATTTCGGGGTTCTAGTTTTTTGGGAGGCTATCACGATTTGCACTTAGGCGATCGCGGCATCAAAGTTTTTCCTCGTTTGGTTTCTCAAGCCTATCAACGCAATTTTATATCTGAATCTATTTCTTCTGGCATCCCCGAAATCGACGAATTACTGTATGGAGGTATCGAACGCGGTACGGTTACAATTATTAGCGGACCTAGTGGCGTTGGCAAATCGACTTTTGGCGTTCAGTTCATGAAAGAAGCCGCAGGTAGGGGAGAGCGATCGGTACTCTATGCTTTTGAAGAAGGAATAGAAACTATATTAAAGCGTTGCGAAGCAGTCAATATTCCCGTTCGTGCGATGATCGAGCGTGGTACTCTCTCGATAGTTTCAGTCGAGCCACTAGAATATACTCCCGATCGATTCGCACATTTAGTACGCACTGAAGTAGAACAAAACAAGGCCAAAATAGTCATGGTTGACAGCACCTCTGGCTATAAACTCTCAATGCAGGGAAAAGATCTAATTCGTCAGCTACACTCTTTGTGTCAGTATCTTAAAAACATGGGGATAACAGTTATTTTAGTTAATGAAACCCATACTATTGCTGGAAGCGAATTTAGCGTTACTGAAGAAGGACTTTCTTACATAGCAGATAATTTAATTTTTCTACGTTACTTAGAATTAGGAGGTAAATTACGTAAGGCGATCGGCGTACTCAAAAAAAGAGTATCAGATTTCGAGCGGACTTTACGAGAATTTACCATTACCAAATATGGCATTAAGGTAGGAGAGCCTTTATCCCAGTTGAGAGGAATACTTAGCGGCGTACCAGAATGGAGCAAAAACAACAGAGAAGACGATTGTTAATAGGCTTTATTGAGTATTAGTTAGTTTCCCAAATAGCCAGTATGAACCACACTATCTTATTGCTGATCGAGCATGAAGAAAATCGTAATTTGTTGTCCCAATGGCTTGCAGGACAATATCGAGTTTTGTTGCCTGAAGCTAAATGCGATTTTGCCAATCGAGGAGAACAATTGCTGACCCAGCCTTTTGATTTGTGTTTTGTAGATTTTTCTTCCATCCAGCAATTACGGCAGCAAATTCTTGCCAGAAGAAAAAAAGCAGTACCCGTATTTTTGCCATTTGTCTTTTTGACCAATCTGCAAAACATTGGTATCTCTACAGATCATCTAGAATCAGTAATTGACGATGTGATTCACATACCTGTTGCCAAGATCGAACTGCAAACCAAGTTAAGGGTTCTGATGCGATCGCGTTCTGATTCATTACAGCTTCAGCAAGCAAAAGAGGAAGTCGATCGCGCTTTGAGCCAGGAAAAAGAACTCAATCGCCTCAAATCTCACTTCGTTTCCGTCGTTTCACATGAATTCCGCAATCCACTCAATAGTATTTCGGGAATGGCTCAAATTTTAAAGACCTATGGCGATAAATTGACTCCAGAAAAAAAAGTTGAGGTTTTTGAACAGCTACAGCGCAACGTTACGAA
Source organism: Myxosarcina sp. GI1 (assembly GCF_000756305.1). Classification (NCBI taxonomy): domain Bacteria; kingdom Bacillati; phylum Cyanobacteriota; class Cyanophyceae; order Pleurocapsales; family Pleurocapsaceae; genus Myxosarcina; species Myxosarcina sp. GI1. The sequence goes on along the minus strand of NZ_JRFE01000014.1, from coordinate 727,478 downwards.
GATGACCGATCTTTTAGAAGATGTGCTTGTTGTTAGCCGTAAAGATCTGGACAAATTTGAATTCAAAACTGCACCTTTAGAATTACCAGCTTTTTGTCAGAGTTTAATTAGAGAAATACAGACAGTTTTTGACAGAGAAATTCAAATTAACTTTGTTTATCGAGCAGAAAGACGACAGTTCGATCTAGACCGCCATCTAATAGAGCGTATTCTGAGCAATTTGCTTACCAATGCCTGCAAGTATTCTCCGCCAGATAGTGTAGTTGAGTTTCAGGTATACTGCCAAGCTTCAGAAGTAGTATTTGTAATTGGCGATCGCGGTATTGGCATTCCTGCTGAAGACCTCGATAATCTATTCGAGCCGTTTTATCGCGCTAGTAATTCTCATCAAGTTCGGGGAACGGGGTTGGGATTAAGCATTGTCAAACAATGTGTAGATTTACATCAGGGCAAAATTAATGTCGAAAGCAAATTAGGCGAAGGCACTACTTTTACGATTAGTTTTCCCTGCTAGCGATCGCATTTTCCTAATTAATGACACGTCTTACTCAGCAGAACGCAACGTACAGTCAGATGCAAAATACTAGATTGAGGCAGCAAAAATTTTTATGACGATTTAATTTAGCCGCACTACAGAAATAGTAAACTAATGGTGAGAATCAAAACCGCTTAATATAAGTTAAAGCTTACAAATCACTTGCTCGTTATACGATGCAGTAAACTCTGACGGTTAGTCAAAAGCAATAACTATTGATTTTTGCATACTTTCCTGTTTTCAAACATATAAGACATATAGTAGTTCTCGAATTGAGTTAACCCTAAGCAATAATTTGGGCAAAAGGCAAAGCATTTACTGAAACACATAATGCCAAGTTTCTATTAGCATGAGCCTTTGAACATCGAAGATGGGTTTCATTCAAACGAAACTATGAAAATGGAAAATAAAAAGTCGTAATCGTGGCAAGCCGCGCTCTTTTGTGCTTAAAACGAAAATGCTTTTGTTTGCTGGTTCAAAAAACACTCGATAATAACAATTATTAAATGGGAGAAGTTGAAAGCTATGTCTGACAACGATCGACAAGAATTAAATACCGAAGCAGTTCCTTTCTTCGCTCGTTATCTAGAAGACCAAGACTACCAAGAAGAGCTTTCTGAAGAGGAATCACAACACATTGGTGGTGGTCGCCGCCCCCTAATCCAGACTAAAAAAGCCCCTTCCGACAATGAAGAGGTTTGCGGTGGTGGATTCGTAACAACAATGAAATATCCTTCAGACAATGAAGAGGGTGGCGGAGGAAGTGTAGTAACCCTTAAATTTCCCTCCGATAATGAAGAAGGGGGCGGTGGGGTAATAAAGCACAAGCATCCTTCTAACAAAAAAGATTTACAGAAATAAATCAAGCAGATTTCCTAACCAAAAAGCGGCAGATCGTAGCCGCTTTTTGAGATTTTGCTGGTTCGAGCGCGATAATATGTTTTATGAGTTTACCAGGCGATATTGTTTTACTACTGACCCATAGTCAAGATTATTTTACGGTTGATAGAGTGGCAGAGGCTCTAACAAAATCAGGCGTACGTCCGTTTCGCCTCGACAGCGATCGCTTTCCTCTGGAGATCGAACTTGTAGCTCGAATTAGTAGTTCGGAACTTGATTATCGGCTAGAGTACGGCAAAGAAATAATCGCGCTAGAACAGGTGCGAGCTGTTTGGATGCGCCGTATCTGGCAACCCAATCTAGAAAAAGTAGCTCCGCAGTTTCGAGCGGCATGTGCTAGAGAATCGTCAGTTGCTTTGCGTAGTCTGTTATCTAATTGGCAGGCAGTACGTTGGGTTGACGACTTACAGCAGATCGAGCAAGGGGAGAACAAATTACGACAGTTGGAAATAGCTAGAGAAGTCGGTCTTCGTATTCCTCGCACTCTTGTTACCAATCACCCCGAAGAAGTACGCCAGTTCTTTCAGTCGGTCAACGGCAAAGCGATCGCCAAACTAATGACACCACTTTCTACAGGTATGGAAGGTTCTGCTTTTTTTGTTTATACCAGTGTCGTCCAACCAGAAGATCTGTTAGAAGCCGAGACACTCCGCTATAGCCCGATGATTTTCCAAGAGCAAATCCCCAAGCACAGAGAATTAAGGGTAGTGTTTGTCGCTGGAAACTTTTTTGTCGGGGCGTTAGATGCCTCTCGTTATTCAGCTACTACGATGGACTGGCGACGAGCAGCTATGACAGATTCTCCCTGGGAATCAGACGATTTGCCCGATGCAGTAGCCAGCAAACTCAAGGCTTTAATGGCAAAATTAAAATTGATTTTTGGCGCGATCGATTTGATTGAAACACCAGACGGCGAGTATGTGTTTCTGGAAGTCAACCCTACAGGAGAGTGGGGAATGTTAGAGCGAGATTTGGGTTACTCCATTTCAGGAGCGATCGCCAATGCCCTATTATCTTAAGTTCGAGGAATTAACATGTGCGTTCTAATCGTTACTCACAGTCAAGATAATGAAAGTATTCCTCTGGTAATCGATGCGATCGAGTCTCAAGGTGGGCGAGCTTTTCGCTTCGATACAGATCGCTTTCCCACTCAAGTACGGTTAGATATCTATTATGGTAGAGAAGAAGAACGGCTAACGCTCTTTTCAGAGGCAGCAACCCTCGATCTTCGAGAAGTATCGGCAGTTTGGTATCGACGTATAGCGATTGGTTCGAGGATTCCCGATACTATGGAACCGCAAATGCGACAAGCTTCGGTGCAAGAATCGCGCGTAACTGTTCGAGGACTACTCGCCAGCCTTCAAGCGTTTTATTTAGACTCCATAATCAAGGTCGAACGAGCGAAAAACAAACAGCTTCAGCTTAAAATAGCGCGAGAAATAGGACTCGATATTCCTCGTAACTTAACTACTAATAATCCAGAAGCAGTAAAAGAATTTGTTGCAACCTGCCGAGAAGGGGCAATCGCTAAGATGCTTTCTTCTTTTGCTATTTACGACGAACGAGGGCAGGAGCGAGTAGTTTTTACCAATCCAGTTCGATCGGAAGATTTGGAAAACCTTGATGGACTGAATTTTTGTCCGATGACGTTTCAAGAGCAAATTCCCAAGACACTAGAGTTGCGGTCGACTATTGTAGGAGAGCGAGTATTTACGGCTGCGATTGACTCACAAAGTAATTCACATGCACGTCATGACTGGCGGCGACAGGGACTAGTAATGATTAAAGACTGGAAGTCCTATGAATTACCCTCTGAGATAACTGAAAAGCTGCTAGAGCTGATGCGGTACTTTGGTTTAAATTATGGCGCGATCGATCTAATTCTTACTCCCGATAACCGCTATGTCTTTTTAGAAGTCAATCCAGTTGGTGAGTTTTTTTGGCTAGAATGCTATCCACCTTGCTTTCCAATTTCTCAAGCGATCGCCGAGCTTTTAGTTAGAGGTTAAAAAATTTTTGACTGGCGATCGCTGTAACTTAAAAAAAAGCATCGAGCAACTTGGCGATCGTGACATCAGTTACAATTCAAACCTATCAAATTAAATTCTCTTGCATAATAAATAAAGAGTAATTTTTAAAAAGCAAACAACAATGGGGATCGAACATAGCGAGTACCGAAAAAGACGGCAGCAAATAATGGAAAAAGTTGGCAGTGGTACGGCGATTTTTCGCAGTGCGCCAATGGCGGTGATGCACAACGATGTCGAATATGCCTACCGTCAGGACAGCAGCTTTTATTATTTGACAGGATTTAACGAACCTGAAGCCGTTGCCGTATTCGCACCCCATCATGAAGAACATCAGTATATTCTGTTCGTGCAGCCAAAAGATCCTGAAAAAGAAACCTGGACGGGATATCGCTGTGGAGTAGAAGCCGCCAAAGAAATCTATGGTGCCGATGAAGCTTATCCTATTAACGAGCTAAATGAAAAATTACCCCAATATTTAATTAATGCCGATCGCATTTACTATCATTTAGGCAGCGATCGCCATTTTAACGATGTAGTTCTCTCACATTGGCAAAGTACTTTAAGAAGATATCAAAAATTTGGCAAAGCACCCCTAGCCTTGGAAGATAGCAGACAGTTAATCTTTCCCATGCGCCTAGTTAAAAGTCCGACAGAAATCGCCATGATGCGTAAAGCCACTAAGATTTCGGCAATGGCGCACAACCGCGCCAGAGAATTTACTCGTCCTGGAGTTTACGAATATCAAATACAGGCGGAAATCGAGCATATTTTTCGCAAAGAAGGAGGAATTGGGATTGCGTATCCCTCAATTGTCGCTTCTGGTGCTAATGCTTGTGTTCTTCACTATATAGAAAACAATCGTCAAGTAGAAGAAAACGATTTAGTATTAATTGATGCTGGCTGTTCCTATGATTATTACAATGGCGATATTACCCGTACCTTTCCCGCTAGTGGTAAGTTTACTCCCGAACAAAAAGCAATATATGAAATTGTCTTAGAAGCTCAACTAAAGGCAATCGAGGAAGTACAGCCAGGAAAACCCTATAATGAATTTCACGATATGGCTGTTTGCGTTATCGTCCAGGGATTGTTAGATTTAGGCTTGCTAAAAGGCGATCTAGAAGAAATTATTAAAGAAGAAAAATACAAGCCTTTTTATATGCACCGTACGGGTCACTGGTTGGGGCTTGACGTGCACGATGTAGGAACCTACAAGCATAATGAAGAAACGTGGCAGAGTTTACAGCCAGGACATATATTAACCGTAGAACCTGGAATTTATATTTCTCCTCACATCAAGCCAGCCGAAGGACAGCCAGAAATTAGCGATCGCTGGAAGGGCATTGGAGTAAGGATCGAAGACGATCTTTTAGTTACAGCAACGGGACACGATATTTTAACTGCAGATGTACCCAAGTCAGTTGCAGATATGGAAACATAGTAATTTTCTTAAATGAACGAAACTATTACCTATCCCATAGTAGAAACCTTTCATTCAGTACAGGGAGAAGGTGCATGGACTGGTACGAATGCCTTTTTTATTCGCTTGGGTGGTTGCGATGTTCACTGTCCCTGGTGCGATACCAAACATTCTTGGAATGCCAAAAAACATCCCCAACAGCTAATAAAAGATATAGCTAAAGCTGCTAAAGCTGCTAATCCTAAGATTGTCATCGTCACAGGTGGCGAACCACTAATACACGATCTAGTTCCTCTTACCGCAGCTATTAAAAAATTGGGAATGCAGGTTCATTTAGAAACCTCTGGCGCACATCCTTTTAGCGGTAATTTCGATTGGGTAACGTTTTCTCCCAAACAGTTTAAACCACCCCACTTGAGTATTTACGATCGCGTTAGCGAACTAAAAGTAGTTGTAGCTAACCAAGAAGATTTAGAGTGGGCAGAACGGCAAGCACAAATGGTTGCTTCCGATGCGGTCAGATATCTACAGCCAGAATGGAACACTCCGCAGAGTAAAGACTTAATTTTTAACTATATTCTCCAGCATCCACAGTGGCGTATTAGCCTACAAACTCATAAGTTGTTACAAATAAGATAAAAAATTGCCAGTTTATCAATAAATATTTATCTTAACTTCATGAAATTACCCGCTATAGCGATTGACTTAATCAACTGTATTATCTTAGAGTTAACTTTAGATTAAATTAAAGTTAATAAAATAAATATAGCTAGAATTGAATATAACTAAAAACACCCAATCCCTTGCTAAGTATAAATTTAGTTTTTATGGAATAGTTTATGCATTAGTATTAGCCTTATTATTCATGGCTGCAACTGTTGGTTTGATAACAGATATTCCTACCGATCGCCTAACCAGAGATATAGCAGCAATTGCAGAAGTCCCATCTTTCTACGGCATGATTTCCAATATTGGTATTTTGTTGTGGTGTGCTTCTGCTTCTATTTGTCTATTTGTTTTTGCAGTGCTACAAAAGTTAAAAATCAAAACTATTGCTTTTAAAAATAATTTTCTATCTTTTTTACTGTTTTCTGGTCTGATAACATTGATGCTAATGTTTGACGATTTGTTTTTGCTACACGAAGATATTTTTCCGAGTTTGAATATTTCTGAGATGGTAGTTTATTCGAGCTATGTAACTGTAGTTTTACTTTACCTATTAAAATTTAGAAAAATAATATTTAGCACTACCTGGGGAATTCTTTGCTTGGGATTTTTGTTTTTTGCAGCTTCTCTAACAATCGATTTCTTTTCCATATCGGGCAGTAGGATTACTTTGCTGGAAGATGGATTTAAACTGCTCGGTATCGCCAGTTGGTTTAGTTATTTTGTTAGTTTGTGCTTTGAAACTGTAAAAAATACTATTGACTCGAATTTGAACCACTATAGAAGACGTTAATTATCTACAAAAACGATCTAAAGTAGTAAAAACAGTATTTGTTTATGAATAAAGCAGTTGTCTTACTATCTGGGGGCTTAGATTCAGCTACTACGGCGGCAATTGCCATCGCAGACAATTACGAAGCGATCGCCCTTTCTTTTCGCTACGGACAACGCCATGAAAAAGAGCTACGTTCGGCAGCCAAAGTTGCCGAGGCGTTAAATATCGGCGAACACTATATTATTGATGTTAATTTAGCTCAGTGGGGTGGTTCTTCATTAACCGATACTACTCAAACTTTACCTCAAGAAGGCGTACAGTCAGATATTATTCCTTCAACTTACGTACCAGGGCGTAATACGGTATTTATCGCGATCGCTCTTTCTCTAGCAGAAGCAAAAGGTGCATCTGCTATATATCTTGGCATTAATGCTGTAGACTATTCGGGTTATCCCGATTGTCGCCCCGAATATTTACAGGCGTATCAAAATTTAGCCAACCTCGCTTCTAAAGCTGGTATCGAAGGTCATGCGCCCCAACTAATCGCACCTTTAGCTAAAGCTTCTAAAGTCGATATAGTTCGTCGTGCGCTAGAGTTAAATGTACCTATCGCCGATACCTGGTCTTGCTATCAAGGACAAGCAACTCCCTGCGGTAGATGCGACTCTTGTCGGATACGCGATCGCGCACTTATTGAAATTGGAAGATTGGATTTAGTCAGTCCCTTTGCTCAAAATAATAATTATAAATAGTTTAAATATAAAATGTTTTTTAGGATATTTTTTTATAACCTCAAACTTAATTTTAAAACAAGTTAAATATCTTTTTCTAGTAAATTTATCAATTTTAAAGACCAAACTATTGAGCGAGTTACTAATATTTACGCTACTTTAGCTTCTAGCACTATACCCAACTGCTTGATGCCTTTGTGTAAATGTCGGGTTACGGTCATTGGACTAATGCCAATATGTTTTGCAGCTTCTTTACGGGGTAAATCCCACAAAAAAACACACTCTATAGCTGCTTTGGTTTTATCTTCTAAAGTATTCAATGCTTTTTGCAACTGCATTTTATCGTCCTCTAATTTCCTCAATTCAGCAGCACGAGGATCGGCAATTGTGTCACCGACTGTTATAGAAGAGTCTAAAGCATTATTAACTACAGCATCTAAACTAATTGGCAAGCGATTTTGTAATGCTAGACGACACTCACTCCATTCTTCAAGTGGCACATCCAAACCATTAGCAATTTCCAAATCGTTAGGCAAACGACCAAACTGTTCTGTCAATTCTTTTCTTAGTTTTTTGCCTTTAGTATAGAGTTCTTGCCATCGGCGAGGAATTCTCATCATGCTGCCTTTATCTCTAAGATAGTGCAGCATTTCGCCGCGAATGTATGGTATTGCAAATGAGCTAAATGCCGCTCCTTGATAAGGCTCAAAACGTTCGATAGCTCTAATTAAACCTAAATAACCAATTTGTTCCAAATCTTCATAAGGTTCGTTACATCTTCGGCAGATTTGGTGAGCGACTTTACGCACTAAACCAGCGTTTAATTCTACTAATTTATTGCGTAGTTCTAAAGAAGGACTATTAAAATAAATTTTAAGCAGCTCTATAGATTGATAACTAAGAGATTGAGTAGACATAAATCAATAAAAGCTATGATAACAGCAACCCCATGAAGTTCCATATTCGATGGGTCAATTTAAACTTTATTGTCTAATGTTTGACAAAGCTATACCATAGTTGTTTTACGGAAAATTAAAATATTTTTTTTTTATTCTCAGCACATATACGGAAAAAAAACTAAAAATGACAATACGCTAGTTTGGCTATCTGTTACTTAATCTAGTGGAGAATTGTTATATGTTCGCTGCTTATTCTCCCAACTTTGTTCGAGATATTCTAAATCTTCTTCTCTGTTCAAAAAGATTCTCAGCCTTGCTCCCATCTCGATTTTTTTGATTTGTCCGATCTTTGGCTTTTATGTACGTGAGTATACTTAAAGTCAAAACTTAAAACAGCAATTTACAAAAAAATAACCGAATGTTTTAGATCGGAAGTCGATCTACCAAAACTAAAGAGCAGAGCAAGCTTTTATAGCCATACTTTTAGTTTGAACAGAACAAATAGGAATGAATAATTTAGTCGATATTTGGTAAAAAATTAATCTGTTCGGTCGCAGGTTTAGGCAATGTTTCTCTTGGCTCTGGGCGATCGGTCAGACCTAACTTTTTGAGTAGTATTACTACACCAATTCCTAAAATAAGACCACCAACTAAACCGCCAATAATTAGCTTCTTGAACAAATTTACTATTTGTTTTTTTTGTGCTTGATAATTATCGACTGAAGTAATTTTTGGTTCGTTGGAAGGATCGAAATTTAATTCGGAGTTTTGAAATTTTTGCAGAGATTTATCGTTGTCGAATTGGTCTTCTGGTTGATACATAGATTTATAAAATTAATAAATATTTAAAGCAGTATAGTTATATTTTAAGCTATCTTATGAAACTACTTTTGAGCTGCAATCAAACTTCGGTTTTAAATAAGTAGCAAAACCAGCCACTAATAAAGTTAAGCCACCTGTAATCCATAAGGGAGTTTGATAATCAAAACTAACCAGTAAACCAGAAATAATCGGTCCGATCGCATTAGAGATGCTTAAATAAGCAGCATTAATTCCCAATACTTCTCCCTGTTTTTGAGGACTGGTATTTAGTGACAGCACTGTATCGATTAACGGCATGGGAAAAGAATTAACCAAACCAAAAATACTCAAAATTACTACAAACGCGGCAAAAGTAGGAAAAGTAGGCATGAGCATAAAAGTCAGCCCTCTTATTGCCAGGGTTACAGCAATAATATTCATCAGATTAAAGCGTTTGCTCAAAGGTTCTAGAGCAACCACCTGAGAAATAAACCCTAGCATACCGACAATGGCAAACATAATCGCCAGACTTTTGGTATCTCGATCGAGTACGTTGAGAAAAAATGGCTGAAAGGCAAAGGTAAAAATAGTAAAGGTACTACCGCTTAAAAACGTCAGAATAAACAACTGTCCTAGTTTGGGAATAGTTGCCGACTTAGCAATCTTGCCAAAGGCAAAATCATTCCAGCTTAATTTAAAATTTCCTTTTTGCGATCGCGTTTCTGGTAAAAATATTACTGTAAGTATTAAAGCGATAGCAGCGATCGCCGCACTAACTACAAAGCTCATTCCTAAAGAAGAAATTCCCGCGACGGTAGGTAATTGTTGTGCTAGATAACTTAAAAACGGACCGACAACAAAACCCAAACGAAAAGTAGCACTAAAAATTCCAAAGGCTTTAGGGCGTTGGGAAGCATCGGTAATATCGCTAATAACAGCCCTGGCAACCGAAGTATTACCGCCAGTCAAACCGTCTAAAACTCTGGCAGCATAAAGCAACCAGGCAACTGCCGCCATGCTGGCAACAACATTCGCCAGTACCGTTCCTGCCAGACTCACAATTAGTATGGATTTACGTCCCAAACGATCTGAAAGGCTTCCCAAAATTGGCGTTCCCAGAAATTGAGACAGAGCAAATGCTGTAGTTAACAAACTGGCTTGAAAATCACTCAACCCAAATTGTTTGGCGTAAGGATAGAGTAAAGGAATAATTATGGTAAAGCTAACCGAGTTAATAAAGGCAATTGCGGTAACTAGCCAAAATATAGGCGGTAGATCGAATTGCTGTCGCCAGATTTGTTTCATCTAAAAATTTAATTTATTAGCATTAAAGCATAACTTTAATTGATGCGATCGCCTATCTATCAGTTGCTGGAGGTTTGAGTTTATCTTTCTATCTTTTTTGCAGTATCGCCTTCATTACTGTCTTAGATTTTTCGATATCTTCGGCAGCAGGGGCGGTTTGTCGCCAACTGGCTCTTTGCTGTAAATTATCCAGCCATTTGCTTACCCTTAAATAAGGTTCCAGGGAAATACCCAACAAGGGAATAGATGCTACCGCAGTTCCTGCTACAATATCAGCATAGGTCAGGCGATCGCCTATAAAATATTCAGAATTAGCTGTTAAATTAGCTTCAAAATACTGTAATGCTGTTGCCATAGTTTGCTTGGCTGCATCTACTTGCTTATCAGCAACATCTACATCCAACATCTGTTTCATTAAAGCAATAGAGGCTGGCGGTAATTCGTTAACGGTAACTAATTCGAGCATACGAACTTTAGCAATATCTCTAGCATCGGTAGGCATTAATGAAGTTTCGGGATATTTGGCTTCTAAATAATCGAGAATTGCTAGAGATTCAAAAATACTAAAATCTTCATCTACTAATACTGGTATGTGATGAAAGGGATTGAGTTGAAGAAAATCTGGCTGAAACTGGTCGCCGTTTAGCTTCATTAAAATCGGTTCAAATTCTAGATTCTTTTCCAATAAAGTAACCCAAACTCTGCGAGCGTTTACAGACAAGCGAGAATAGTAAAATTTCAACATAGAGAAAAAGTTAAAAGTCAAAAGCGGCGAGAACCCGCGTCGGCGAAAGACGCAAGGGAACGCTCGCCAAGACAGTCAAAACTAAGATGCTTAACCCTTCGACAATGAGCAATGAGCAGATATCAGTGGTCAATGAAAATTGTTCATTGTTTACTGTTCATTGATACAGGGGTGTTATAATCCCTCTGTCCACTGCTATAGCTCAACTGATAGTAAATACAAATTAAGACAATAACAGTAACTCGCAAGGCGATCGAGCATTTTACCGTCATTGTCTTTGTTTTTCCAAAGGATAAATTATACTTCGTTTAAGCTAAACACCAAGCTACAAAAAAGTTATTACATAAAGCTTGGCTGGTGGCGAATCAGGTTGAGAAACTCTTCGCGAGTTTTTTGCTCGTCTTGAAACGCACCCAACATCGCGCTAGTTACCGTCCAGGAACCAGGTTTTTGTACGCCGCGCATCGACATACACATATGAGTTGCTTCCATAACGACTGCAACTCCTTGAGGCTCTAATACTGTTTGAATAGCTTCGGCAATTTGACGGGTAAGACGTTCTTGCACCTGAAGACGACGAGCGTACATTTCGACAACTCTGGCAAGCTTGCTCAAGCCGACTACCTTTTGATTGGGAATATAGGCTACGTGCGCTCTACCCATAAATGGCAGCATATGATGTTCGCAGAGGCTAAAGAAATCAATATCTCTCACCAGCACCATCTCGTTATGTCCTTCATCAAAGATTGCGCCATTGACAATAGTTTCTAAAGATTGCTTGTAGCCCTGAGTCAAAAACTGCATGGCTTCGGCAACTCGTTTGGGAGTTTTTAATAAACCCTCTCGCTCTGGATCTTCTCCAACAGACTCTAACATAATGCGTACAGCATCCATCATTTGTTCTTTGGCTGCTTCTGTAGTCGCATGAATTTCGGCTTCCTTGCCATTATGAGTGTTTCGATCTGGACGACTATTAATTTCTGATAAATTAGACTTTAATGGATTGGAAGCACTGTTGTTAAAAGACTTGGAAGAACCGTTAGAAAAAGCTCTGGTCATAATTAATTGTGAGTAAAACTCCTCGATCTTGCTGATATTAAACTAGTGAGCGTCATTTACCTTATAAAGCCCCTCCACTAGGCATGACGGTCATTTCTTCAACTACCGCCTGAGATGGTAGTAAAGCTGCATGGAGTATAGATTGAGCGACGGCTTCGGGAGTCAACATTGCTTGGCGATCGAAATCCGCGCTTACGGTGTCGGTATCCCAGATTGGAGTATTGACCGAACCTGGCGAAATAGTAACCACACGAATACCGTTAGATGATTCTTCTACCGCTAATACTTTTCCTAAAGCCACTACGGCAGCTTTACTAACGCTGTATGCTCCCCAGTTGGGAAAAGCACGATGGGCAGCGATAGAGGCAACATTAATAATTGTTCCTCGCTGACGCTGGCGCATTTGAGGTAAAACACCTTGTATGCACTGAAAAACACTAGTCAGGTTGAGGTCGAGTATTTGTTGCCAGTCGGACAGGGGTGTTTCTGCTAGATGGTTAGTATAGCCCATGCCTGCATTGTTGACTAGAATATCGACATCGCCAAAATCATTAGCGATCGCCTCTACGCGCTCTTTAACTCGGTCTACAACTGACAAATCTAATGAATATGCTTTTGCCACTACTCCCATGGTTTCGATCGCCTCAGCTACCGCTTCTAATTTATCCAGGGAACGACTAACTAAAGCTACGTCAATTCCCGATTTAGCAAACGCTAAAGCAGTTGCTCTGCCGATGCCACTACTCGCGCCTGTCACTATCGCTCGTAGCTGATTTGGGGGTGGATTCATTATTGTCTGTAGTTAAAACTGTTTGTTAAAAAAATAGCTTGACGCTAAATAGTTCTTAGCAATAGCACATTAAACATAATGTAATGTAACAAAATATTGCCTTAGCAATTATAGCATCCTCGTAATTTCTCTTGGTAATGTCTCGCTTTAAAATCTCCCGACCGCAAGTTTATCATCAATAAATTCTTTGTTTTAATTGGTAATTGCTACTGTCTATGAAGATAGCTTGACATTTTTCGATTTTTCTAAAGCCGTAGCTTCAAATATGCCCATATTACGAAACTTTTGATAGCGAAGGTCTTGTCTTTGTTTGGGGGGCATTTGCAAGAGTTTTTCTAGATTTTCCCAAATAGCTGTTTTAAGATTGACAGCAGTTTCTAAAGGTTCGGCGTGCGCTCCGCGAGTTGGTTCTGGTACAATTTCATCAATTATTCCCAACTCTTTTAAATCCCAGGAAGTAATTTTTAAAGCAGCAGCAGCGCGATCGGCTTTTTTAGCATCCTTCCACAAAATTGCCGCACAGGCTTCGGGGCTAGCAACGGTATAAACCGAATTTTCTAACATTAACAGGCGATCGCCAACACCAATTCCCAAGGCACCTCCAGAACCACCTTCGCCAATAACGGTACAGATAATCGGCACCGTAAAGCTAAACATTTGCCGTAAATTATAGGCGATCGCTTCTCCCTGCCCTAGTTTTTCAGCTTCGACTCCCGACCAAGCCCCTGGTGTATCGATAAAGGTTAAAATTGGCATATCAAATTTATTGGCGTGTTCCATCAGTCTGAGGGCTTTACGATAGCCTCCAGGAAAAGCCATGCCAAAATTACGAGCGACATTATCTTTAGTATCTCTACCTTTTTGGTGTCCCAAGATTACCAATGGTCTGCCATTAATTCTAGCCACTCCTCCAACTAATGCGGGATCGTCATAGCCGCCGCGATCGCCATGTAGTTCGATCCACTCATCGGTAATCGCTCGAACATAGTCTAAAGTGCTAGGACGACGGGGATGGCGGGCTAACTGCAATCTTTGAGCAGGTGTGAGAGAATTAAATATTTCTTTACGCAGTTGTTCGGCTCTTGCTTCTAACTGCAATATTTCTGCCGAAACGTCTACCTGATTTTCTTCTGCCAGGTTTTTTATTTGATCGATCCTTGCTTCTAATTCACAAAGAGGTTTCTCAAAATCTAGTAAAAATGTGCGTTTGGGTTTAGACATACCGTACTAAAATTTATTTTTGCCAATAGTACTCGTAAACTATCATTATCCTCAACGGGATCTTTATTGATGAATGTTTATTAACTATAAAAGTTTCAATTTTATTGTCCCCGAAAACGATCTTTTTTAAAACCTGTAAACTATTAACAGAGATCGACAAACGGCAAACTAATCGAGTAGTCGATTTTTATTTGAGAAACTCCGTGTCTATTATTGCAGTTGAAAATCTTAGCAAAATCTATCCAGTTGCGGTCAAGCAACCAGGAATCAAAGGAACGCTAACTCATTTCTTTCGCCGTACCTATCGCGAAATTAAAGCAGTACAGAATGTTTCCTTTTATATCGAACCAGGAGAGGTGGTAGGTTTTTTAGGTGCCAATGGTGCGGGTAAAACTACTACCTTAAAAATGCTAACTGGGCTAATTCATCCTTCTGAAGGTAAGGTTAAAGTAGCTGGCTATACTCCCTTTCGTCGCCAACCGCAGTTTCTACACAAAACCAGTTTGGTGATGGGACAAAAACAGCAGCTTCTTTGGGATTTACCCGCTCTCGATTCACTCAAAATTAATGCTGCGGTTTATAATCTCTCCGATAAAGTATTTCAGCAGCGATTAAGCGAACTCGCACGGATGCTCGATATTGAAAGCAAGTTAATCCAGCCAGTACGCAAGTTGTCTTTAGGGGAAAGAATGAAGGCAGAATTGTTAGCCGCGCTGCTGCATCATCCGCAAGTCTTGTTTCTCGACGAGCCGACTCTAGGTTTGGATGTTAATGCTCAAGTTGCAGTAAGAGAATTTTTGCAAGAGTACAATCATCGCTATCAGGCAACTATTTTACTTACCAGCCACTATATGGCAGACATTACGGCTTTGTGCGATCGCGTATTGTTAATTCATCAAGGACAGCTAATTTATGATGGCAGTTTGGAAGGACTGTTAGCCCGTTTTGCTCCCTGTCGCGAAGTAAGAGTAGAACTCGCTCGGCACCTGCCAACAGACAAATTATCTCAGTATGGAGATGTCAAAGCGATCGACGGACAACAGGTAAGATTTTTGGTAAGAAGAGAAGATTTGACCGCTACTATTTCGCGTTTGCTTTCTGAGTTACAAATTCAGGATATGAGCGTTAGCGAACCGCCGATAGAAGAAGTAATTGGTCGTCTTTTTAGTGCGGGGACGGTAACGTAAGAAGTAGGAAGTAGAGCGGAGACCCACAGAGCCTACCGCCTCAGAGCCGCCTGGCGGCGTTTGCGCGTATGCGCTGTTCGCCGTCAGGCGCAAGGGAACGCTCCGCTCCCGAAGGGTAAGTAGAAAGTAATTTATTTCTTTCCGCTTCTTTTTTATTCCCTATTGCCAAGGGGCTGTCTCCGTAGCTTGGTTGCGGAGTTAATACGCCCCGCCGTTCCCTGTTCCCTAGAACGGTCATCTAAAAAACTACAGGTTTCGATCTAAATACGGTTTATGGATTTGAATGTTGAAATTAAAGGTGAGGGCTATCCCATTCTTTGTCTACACGGACACCCAGGATCTAGTACTAGTATGTCTGTATTTACTAACTATTTCTCTCGCGAATATCAAACACTAGCACCAGATCTGCGAGGTTATGGTAAAAGCCGAGCGCGAGAGAATTTTGAAATGAAAGATCATTTACACGATCTTCAAATCTTACTAGATAAATATCAAATCGATCGCTGTTTGTTATTAGGCTGGTCTTTAGGCGGAATTTTGGCTCTAGAATTGGCTTTAGCAGACCCCGATCGCTTTAGCGGACTAATTTTAATCGCTTCAGCAGCACGCCCTCTAAGCAGTCATCCTGCGGTTAGTTGGCAAGATTTACTGTTTACTGGCGTAGGAGGAATAGTTAACTATGTTCTACCAGGGTGGCAGTGGAACATCGATACTTTTGGCAAGCGATCGCTGTTTCGCTATTTACTTGCAGAGCAAACACCAGCAGCTTATCAATATCTGGCGAAAGAAGGTGTACCTGCCTATTTGCAGACTTCGGCAGCGGCTAGCAAAGCTCTAAATCGGGCTATAGGAGAAGGTTACAATCGTTTAGCAGATTTAGAGAAAATAGAAATTCCCTGTTTGGTCTTAGCAGGAGAAAGCGATCGCCATATTACTGTCGATTCTAGTCGAGAAACCGCTAGGCATTTAAAATATTGTCATTGGAAAAGTTATCCTCATGCCCATCTCTTTCCCTGGGAAATACCCCAGTTAGTACTGACAGACATCGAGCAATGGTTGAGATTTCACCCCGAAGTACATAAGTTCGGAGTTCGGAGTTTGTAGTTCGAGCGAAAAATTTTTTCAATCTTTGAATAGATCGAGACAAGCAACACCAGTCCAACCTATAAGGACTATGCCGCCAAGGAAACAACTAACATAAACTACGGGACCCCAACCCAGATTTGTAGTCATAAGCAGACAGAAAAGGCAAGTTGAAAATAGCAATATGGCGATCGCCACCAAAAAATTTACAATTGACATATTAGTTATTTACCAAGGCTTTTATTTTATTCAGACCGAGAACAGCAGTGTCTTCTTCATTAACTGAAGTTACTTTCTCTAAAATCAAGCTAGAAGAACTAACTTCCTCTAAATCTCGACTACGCTGTGTCTTAATCATCGAGATTTGGCTAGTTAAAACAAAACTAACAAAGCTGGATATAGCAATTACAGGCAGCATGGTCGTACCTGAAAGTACGCTAAGAATAATACTGGTACTAACTGGAGTTTTGGTTACGGCTACGTTTACCGCCGCCATCAGACAAACCATACCTACCGTTGGATGAACTTGTGGTACTGCTAGAGAAACTGCATAACCAGCATTAGCACCAATAAAAAACAAAGGGAAAATAAAACCACCTAAAAAGCCAGAATGAAGTGTAAAACTAATAGCAAACATTTTAGCTATTGCGATCGCTAATAATAAACCCGCTCCCAAACTCGCCCCAGTTTCAATTACTGTCTGAATTTGCGCTTCGCTAAAAAATAGGGTTTGGGGAAAAACAAAAGCAATTAGACCAATTGACAGTCCGCCCAAAGTCGCCAGCAAAATTCTATCGTGTTCTAAAGGTTCGAGTAATTTGCCAATTAAACGAAAAACAAAAATAAACATGACTGCTAATCCCGCACCAATAAAGCCCAAAACCAAACCTTCAAACAAATTTTGGGGAGAAAGGGCAGGAACTTCCTCAAAATGATAGAAACCGCCAATAGTCATGCCAGTATTGAGCCGAAATACAGCAAAAGAAAGAATGGCGGCAATAATAGCAGGAGCGATCGCTTCAAAATATTGCAAACCCCGACGATGAGGTATTTCCAAAGCAAAAAGTGCTGCACCAATTGGTGCGCCAAAAAAAGCTCCTAAAGCCGCACTCATACCGCAAAAGGTTAAAATCCTGATGGAAGACTTGGTTAGTTTTAATTTATCTCCCAACCAACTGCCCAAACTACCATTAACCTGTACTAAAGGAGCTTCTGGTCCCGCACTCCCTCCAGAAGTAATGGCAATCAAAGAAGCAATAACCATCGCGGGACTTTTGCGAATATCAATCTTACCTGGATTATGGATCTTATCGACTACCTGAGCCATTTCTCCAGGAAGTCCCAGGAAGTAAAGAGCCAAACCGACAAAAAAACCACCAACTGTAGTAGCAATCCAAACATAGTTACCAGCAGGTAGCCAGCCAGGAAATAGTGGTTCGACTATTTCTGGTAAAGTATGCCACATACTGTGCATCATTGTTTCTAGTACGAAGTAGTATATGGTAGCAACCATACCGCCTGAGATCCCGATAACCACAGCACAAAGAATCAGTTGCGAGTATGTAAGTTGATTGCGATCGCTATTTTCTATACTGTTTTCGTTTAAAAAATTACTATCTCGAACATTTGAAGACATATATTTACCTATAAATAAAAAAAAATTTTTGATGTTTACGGGGTTGATAAATAGTTTTTTAAAATATTATTTTACGGCAAAGATATGTTAACAATTTAATATTAAAGAACAAATCAGAAGCAAATCAAATATCCATCTGGGCTAGTTTGAAATTGCTTTTAGTTGGGGCTAAATATGATAATTGTTTGCTTTTGCCGTGAATAATTATTTAATTAATACCAACATCAATTATTATTTTTAAATTTATCTAAACTTAGATATATCGAATGTGTAAACTAATACTGTTTTGGTTTTTACACATTTTTTAATGCGCTTTTTGTGCTTAGTATATGCAATAATTGAATATTTATCAAAATTATAAGTGCTTGTGTCGATAGCGCGATAAGCTCGTGAATTGACAGTAACGTATCTAAATTAAAGTATTGTATTTTACTCGTTTTTGTTTGGAAAAAAGATATGATTATAATGAGCTTGTTATTTAATTTAAAAAAATGGATTGCAAGCCACTTATAGAAATTTCGCTTGATAAAAGTATATTTTAAGCTAAAAATGATGCAGCAATAGATTTATCTGGTTTTGATAACGATTCTGCTTTTGCCGTACTTATTAAAGTTGCTAAAGATAATACCGACAACTATATTTTGTCAGGGCTATTTCATTCTAAACCACGAAATTTTATACGTTCACAAAAATACCATGTATAATTTCATCGATATTTATCTATTGGTGCTTCAAAGCACCTAAATTCGTTACTCAAAACTAGAATGAAATGACCCTGATATTTTGTTAGCGTCATGTGGTGAATCAATAGCTTAAATTTCGCTTAGACGTAAATTTAAACTCACAGAAATATTACTAAAGTTTGTTAAACTCGCTCAATCGCGCCACGATTTTTTAGCGATCCAACTCCTGTAAAATCTCTTTTAACTGTTGTTGATAGCGTCCGTATTCTGCCCAATTCCCCTGACTTAATGCCTCCTGAGCCTTTTGATAAGTATCTAAAGCAGAACGCGTTAAATCAGAATTTATATTGTTAGCGGTTGGTTGCGTAGCTGTAGCTGCTGGTGGAGAATCTCCAAATACTTGCGCTAGTGACTGTTCCAAAGTTGGAGTCATTACTACATCTTTGTTGTAAGCGACAATAACCCGTTTTAGTTCTGGAAGTTCGCCCTGTTCGGCACGTAAGTATATGGGTTCGACATACAATAAAGAACCATCAATTGGAATTACTAATAAATCGCCACGAATTACTCGCGATCCTTGCTGACTCCACAGGGTTAACTGTTGGGCAATTTCGGGATTTTGATCGATTCTAGCTTCAATTTGAAACGGCCCGTAGACTAGTTCCTGTTTGGAAAATTCATATAGTAATAAATTACCGTAGTTCTCACCATCAGAGCGTGCTGCCATCCAGGCAATCATGTTGTCTTTATTGACGGGAGTAAAAGGTAAAATTAACGCGAATTCTTCTCGGTCTTCTCCTGGCAAACGCATAATCAAGTAATATGGTTCGCTTGGTTGCTGTGCGCCGTCATAAAGTTCGGTAGAAAACCGCCATAAGTCTTCGCGATTATAAAATACCTGCGGATCGCTCATGTGATAAGTCAAATACATTTTTGCCTGAATTTTAAATAAATCCAGAGGATAGCGAAAATGTGCTTTAACTTCTGGAGGAATAGTATTAGAAGCTTTAAATAGAGTGGGAAAAATCTTACGGTAAGTTGCCAGAACTGGATCTCGGTTGTCAACAATATAAAACTGCATCGTGCCATCTTTAGCATCGACAACTACCTTAACCGAGTTGCGAATATAGTTAATATTTCGATCTTCAATTAAATTAGTTTCGTTTTCGTGAGCTACAGGTTCCGAGTAAGGATAATACTTGCTTGTAGTATAAGCATCGATAATCCACTGCAATCTACCGTTGATAAGCGCAATATAGGGATCGCGATCGAATTTTAAGAAGGGTGCTACGTGACTAACTCTCTCTCTAACCTGACGATGATAGTGAATGCGAGAGTCTGAAGTAAAGTATTGAGAAATTAAAATTTTTAAGCTGCCAAGGTCGTAAGCATAAGCCAATTTGCGTAATAAACTGGGAATTGGTACGCCGCCAGCACCATCATATTTAGTAGTAGTGTTTTCATCTCCACGAGGATAGTCAAACTCTGGAGTACTCATTCCCGTAAAGATATAGTCTGAAGTTTCTTCACCGTAATAAATTGCAGGTTCTTTAACTTGCAAATCTACTTCTGAAACGGGGGGAATATTTTTAATCCAGAAAACTGGCAAACCATCAGAAGTTACTCGATTAACGGGGTTCATTACTAAACCATAACCGTGAGTATATTTGAGGCGCTGATTGACCCAGGTACGTGCGGTTTGAGGTACTTTTGAGTAGTCAAATTCTCTGGGAGAAAGCATAACTTGACGATAGTTATTGTCTATAGTGTAGCGATCGACATCTACGTCTTTGAACCTGTAGTAAAAACGAATTTCTTGTAATTGTCGATAGGTACTTAGTAATGCTCGATAATCCCAAAGGCGAATGTTATCAATAGTGGCTCGATTTTGAGGTTGAATACTATTGGCAGTGTTAGAAACTTGATAATCGTTATCTTCTATACGATCTAAGTTATATGCCGATCGCGTATAGGCAATATTATGTTTGATATAGGGCAACTCTTTAGCAAGTTCGTTGGGTTCTACTATCAGTCGCTGTTGCAATTCTGGGTATATTCCGTTTACGAGAATTAAAACAATCGTGTAGGCAATAATTCCATATACTGGTAGCAAAGCCCTTCTCGACCATATGGCAGCAATTAAAAATACACCGAGCAAAATAGAGCCAAAAGTCATTACCCAGTAAGCTAATAACCTAGCATGAGTATCTGTATAATCTGCTCCCCAAACTACACCAGCAGAAGAATATAATAGTTCGTAGCGTTCTAACCAAAAGTCAAAGGCAACATTAATTGCGATCGCAGCAAGTAATAAACTAAGATGAATTTTTATTGGTTTGGTTAATAGTCTATGCCAATTGCGCTCTACTACAAAGCTTTTCCACTGCCAATTAAACTGAATTGTACCTTTAAAAAGATATACGAGTGCTGCTAATACCAACCCTGCAATTAATAGAGTTAATAACCAATCTTGTATACTGCCATAAAGAGGAAGACGAAATAAATAAAAGCCAATATCTTTGTCATAAACTGGATCGCTACTGTTAAAATTTGTGGCGTTAAAATACTTTAAAATAGTTTCCCAGGCACTAGAACTAGCATTAGCCACTGCAAAAGAACTTAGAAAAATTAAGACTATAGCGATATAGTTAGCAACTTTTTTAGTAAAAGGTTCTAATGCACTAGCTTCCAAAAAACGAAACGCTCTATCTTTAGTCAAGCGTAATGCCAACCAATAATTTAACCAAAGAAATAGAGCAAAAACAGTCAGAGTACCAACCCAAATAATAATTTGCCAACTAATTCGTTTCCAAAAAATATCGGCAAACTCTACCGCTTCAAACCACCATAGCTCTGTTAATAAGTGAATTAAGGTAGAAGCAAAAGTCAAACCTGCGATCGCCAATACAATAATAGCGAGCGATATCTTTTTTTGAAGTTGCATTACTCTAAAAAGCTTAAATACTGAAGAAAACCAAACTATATTATTAGTCTCAATTCTTCAGTCTTATTATAAATAAACAAAGACCCTAGCTATCTCGCTAGGGTCTTAATTATAAAAAAAATTTAACCTGGCACTGAGCTATTTTCCCAGGAGGCTACCCTCCAAGTATCTTCGCCGCTACAGCGTTTCACTCTCGAGTTCGGGATGGAGTCGAAGTGGTTCCACCGTGCTCAAAGCACCAGGAATATCTCTATATCTCTGGTCTTTCCAACCCTCAAGACTGCATAAACCAAATCTTGCCGCCTCGTCAATTGCCATTGGGTAACATTCTACTTGATTTTGTTTGAGGTCAAGCCCTCGGTCTGTTAGCACGCCTCGGCTACAAACATTGCTGCTCTTCCACCTAGCGCCTATTAACGGGTGTTCTTCCCGTGACCTTACTGGATTACTCCATGAGAGCACTCATCTTGAGGTGGGCTTCCCACTTAGATGCTTTCAGCGGTTATCCGCTCCGCACTTGGCTACCCAGCGTTTACCGTTGGCACGATAACTGGTACACCAGCGGTGCGTTCTTCCCGGTCCTCTCGTACTAAGGAAGACTCCTCTCAATGCTCTTGCGCCTGCACCGGATATGGACCGAACTGTCTCACGACGTTCTGAACCCAGCTCACGTACCGCTTTAATGGGCGAACAGCCCAACCCTTGGGACCTACTTCAGCCCCAGGTTGCGATGAGCCGACATCGAGGTGCCAAACCTCCCCGTCGATGTGAACTCTTGGGGGAGATCAGCCTGTTATCCCTAGAGTAACTTTTATCCGTTGAGCGACGGCCTTTCCACGCAGCACCGTCGGATCACTAAGACCGTGTTTCCACCCTGCTTGAGTTGTCTCTCTCGCAGTCAAGCTCCCTTGTGCCTTTACACTCTCTGGCTGATTTCCATCCAGCCTGAGGGAACCTTTGTGCGCCTCCGTTACCTTTTTGGAGGCGACCGCCCCAGTCAAACTGCCCACCTGAAACTGTTCTTCTCCCGGCTTACGGGTTGAAGTTAGAATCCTAGCCTCGCTAGAGTGGTATCTCACATTGCGGCTCCCTATCCCCCACGAGGAATAGTTCTACGCCTCCCACCTATTCTGCGCAAGCGAAGCCCGAACCCAATTCCAGGCTACAGTAAAGCTTCATAGGGTCTTTCTGTCCAGGTGCAGGTAGTCCGTATCTTCACAGACGTTCCTATTTCGCCGAGCCTCTCTCCGAGACAGTGCCCAGATCGTTACGCCTTTCGTGCGGGTCGGAACTTACCCGACAAGGAATTTCGCTACCTTAGGACCGTTATAGTTACGGCCGCCGTTCACCGGGGCTTCGGTCGTCAGCTTCGCGCGTCACCGCGCTAACCAGCTTCCTTAACCTTCCGGCACTGGGCAGGCGTCAGCCCCTATACTTCCTCTTTCGAGTTGGCAGAGACCTGTGTTTTTGGTAAACAGTCGCCTGGGCCTCTTCACTGCGACCACCTCTCGGTGGCACCCCTTCTCCCAAAGTTACGGGGTCATTTTGCCGAGTTCCTTAGAGAGAGTTATCTCGCGCCCCTTAGTTTTCTCAACTTGCCTACCTGTGTCGGTTTCGGGTACGGGTCCAACCATTTCATCGTGCTACTGGCTTTTCTTGGCACTACTTTTTACTAGACTTGCTTCCAAAGCGCAACTCTAGCTATTCCTCATGCGTCCCCAGCATCACTCCCTGGTTGAAGTCAGGGAATATTCACCCTGTGTCCATCGACTACGCCTTTCGGCCTCGCCTTAGGTCCCGACTAACTCTCCGCGGACGAGCCTTCCGGAGAAACCCTTAGGCTTTCGGGGTTAGGGATTCTTACCCTAATTTTCGCTACTTAAGCCGACATTCTCGCTTCTGTGTCGTCCACACCTGCTTGCCGCTAGTGCTTCTCCCTTCACAGAACGCTCCTCTACCACTAGAATTTTCTAGTCCACAGCTTCGGCAGGATGCTTAGCCCCGTTCATTTTCGGCGCAGGAGCGCTTGACCAGTGAGCTATTACGCACTCTTTCAAGGATTGCTGCTTCTAGGCAAACCTCCTGGTTGTCTGTGCACTCCCACCTCCTTAATCACTTAGCTTCCATTTGGGGACCTTAGCTGGTGGTCTGGGCTGTTTCCCTTTCGACGATGAAGCTTATCCCCCACCGTCTCACTGGTCGAACTTCACGGAGTATTCTGAGTTTGCCTCACTTTGGTACCGCTCTCGCAGCCCGCAGCGAAACAGTGCTTTACCCCTCCGCTTTTCTTCGACCGCTGCGCCTAAACGCATTTCGAGGAGAACCAGCTAGCTCTGGGTTCGATTGGCATTTCACCCCTAACCACACCTCATCCGCCGGCTTTTCAACGCCGGTCGGTTCGGACCTCCACTTGGCTTTACCCAAGCTTCATCCTGGACATGGTTAGATCACCCAGGTTCGGGTCTACAACTAGTGACAATACGCCCTCTTCAGGCTCGCTTTCACTTTGGCTTCGGATTTTTTCTCCTTAACCTGCCACTACCTGTAAGTCGCCGGCTCATTCTTCAACAGGCACACGGTCAGACGTTCAATCGTCCTCCCATTGCTTGTAGGCTAACGGTTTCATGTTCTATTTCACTCCCCTCGCCGGGGTTCTTTTCACCTTTCCCTCGCGGTACTGTTTCGCTATCGGTTACACAGTAGTATTTAGCCTTACGAGGTGGTCCTCGCTGATTCACACGGAATTCCACGAGCTCCGTGCTACTCGGGATCCAGCCTGGTGGCTTCGGCTTTCGACTACAGGACTTTCACCTTCTCTGGTGCAGTTTTCAGCTGCTTCGTCTAGCTTGTTCCTTCCTTGATGGCTGTCCCACTACCCCAACAACCTTAGTCGTTGGTTTAGGCTGCTCCCGTTTCGCTCGCCGCTACTCGGGGAATCGCTTTTGCTTTCTCTTCCTCCAGCTACTAAGATGTTTCAGTTTGCTGGGTTGGCTCGCATCTACTTATATATTCGGTAGACCGTTCTAATAGGTTGCCCCATTCGGAGACCTCCGACTCATTGCTTGCTTCCAGCTCCTCGGAGTGTTTCGTCGGTCGCCACGTCCTTCTTCGCCTCTGTGTACCTAGGTATCCACCGTTAGCCCTTTGTAGCTTGACCTATTTATTTGGTCTTGCTCGGTAATTTTTACTTACCTGGACTTTATCTTAGTTTTTTGTTACCTAATGACAATTTTTACTTGGCTTTAGTTTTGTTTTATGCAGTTTTCAAGGTTCTGTTGCTGAGTTTAACCCCCAGCATTCTCTCTCGCTTTAGCTATTTTGAGAGATGGTGCTAGTCGTTGCTACTCTTGGCTTTCTAGTTTCTGGTGGAGGTAAGCGGACTTGAACCGCTGACATCCTGCTTGCAAAGCAGGCGCTCTACCAACTGAGCTATACCCCCACAAATTTCAGAAGTCAATTGTAGCTTTGATAAGTTTCTTACTTATTACTTTCTACTTTTTACTTCTTACTTAATTTAGTGGTGGGCCATCCTGGACTTGAACCAGGGACCTCACCCTTATCAGGGGTGCGCTCTAACCACCTGAGCTAATAGCCCTTTGTTTCTATTAATGGCGAACCCAATCTAGTTTGACGAAATTTTTACCCTTCACCTGCTTGCTTGATGACCTTGGGGATTTTGTGGTGTCTGGCAACAGCTTTGTTGCTATTGCTTTTCCATCGGTCTCCCTTTAAGGAGGTGATCCAGCCACACCTTCCGGTACGGCTACCTTGTTACGACTTCACCCCAGTCACCAGCCCTGCCTTCGGCATCCCCCTCCTCGAAAGGTTAGGGTAACGACTTCGGGCGTGGCCGACTTCCATGGTGTGACGGGCGGTGTGTACAAGGCCCGGGAACGAATTCACCGCAGTATGCTGACCTGCGATTACTAGCGATTCCTCCTTCATGCAGGCGAGTTGCAGCCTGCAATCTGAACTGAGGCTGGGTTTGCTGAGATTCGCTTGCTCTTGCGAGTTAGCTGCCCTTTGTCCCAACCATTGTAGTACGTGTGTAGCCCAGGACGTAAGGGGCATGCTGACTTGACGTCATCCCCACCTTCCTCCGGTTTGTCACCGGCAGTCTCCCTAAAGTGCCCATCTTAATGCTGGCAACTAAGGACGAGGGTTGCGCTCGTTGCGGGACTTAACCCAACATCTCACGACACGAGCTGACGACAGCCATGCACCACCTGTGTTCCGGCTCCCGAAGGCACCCCACTGTTTCCAGCAGGTTCCGGACATGTCAAGCCCTGGTAAGGTTCTTCGCGTTGCATCGAATTAAACCACATACTCCACCGCTTGTGCGGGCCCCCGTCAATTCCTTTGAGTTTCACACTTGCGTGCGTACTCCCCAGGCGGGATACTTAACGCGTTGGCTACGGCACTGCTCGGGTCGATACAAGCAACGCCTAGTATCCATCGTTTACAGCTAAGACTACAGGGGTATCTAATCCCTTTCGCTACCCTAGCTTTCGTCCCTGAGTGTCAGTTACGGCCCAGTTGAGCGCCTTCGCCACTGGTGTTCTTCCCAATATCTACGCATTTCACCGCTACACTGGGAATTCCCTCAACCCCTACCGTACTCTAGCTTACCAGTTTCCACTGCCTTTCCAGAGTTGAGCTCTAGTCTTTGACAGCAGACTTGATATGCCACCTGCGGACGCTTTACGCCCAATGATTTCGGATAACGCTTGCATCCTCCGTATTACCGCGGCTGCTGGCACGGAGTTAGCCGATGCTGATTCCTCAAGTACCGTCACTTGCTTCTTCCTTGAGAAAAGAGGTTTACAACCCAAAAGCCTTCCTCCCTCACGCGGTATTGCTCCGTCAGGCTTTCGCCCATTGCGGAAAATTCCCCACTGCTGCCTCCCGTAGGAGTCTGGGCCGTGTCTCAGTCCCAGTGTGGCTGCTCATCCTCTCAGACCAGCTACCGATCGCTGCCTTGGTAGGCTCTTACCCCACCAACTAGCTAATCGGACGCGAGCTCCTCTTCAGGCGAAATACATTTCACCCCTAAGGGCATATTGGGTATTAGCAGTCGTTTCCAACTGTTGTCCCCATCCTGAAGGCAGATTCTCACGCGTTACTCACCCGTCCGCCACTCTCTTATAAAAGAGCGTTCGACTTGCATGTGTTAGGCATACCGCCAGCGTTCATCCTGAGCCAGGATCAAACTCTCCATGGTGAACTTCACCATTGAGCGAGTCAATCGTTTAGCTCTTTTGCGTTCTATGTATATGTTTTTTTCAAGCAACTTTGGCTTGGTGTCTTAAAATTCGTCAAACTATTGATTTTTCTAGGTTCTTCGCTGGTTTCGAGTTGTTCCTCTCTCAACCGCGCATTTACCAATATACTTACTCTATTTTTATTTGTCAACTTAATTAGGATTTTTTTTTCAATTTTTAGTTTATTAACAACTAAAACGTATACGTAGCAATATGCTCGAGCGAATAATTATTTTTAGGCTTTGGCAAACAAAGTCCGATACACAGGTTTGTTTTGAGCGAGAACAAAAAGTTCTCTTTCAGTAGGTACTTCTAAAGGATTAGTCTCTAACCAACCTTGATGTTGGCGAACCAGCAAAGAATTAGCTGCAAAACGATCGCACATTTCTTGAGCTACTTCTTTAATGTCGGACTGTAAAAATATAGTTCCGCCCGAAACTAGATAATCTGAAAGAGTCTTAACTAAATCGGGTTGGACTACTCGCCGTTTGTGGTGTTTGTTTTTGAACCAGGGATCGGGAAATTGAATAGTAACTGACTTTAAAACATCGTTGTCAAAAGATTTTAGGATTGGCACTGCCGAATTATTGATATTTCCAAACAGATAATGTAAATTGCTCAAATTTAGCTTGGCTTTCTTGTGATTGGCACTATTAACTAAAGATTGACGAATTTCAATTCCTAGAAAGTTAGTTTCTGGGTGAAGTTGCGCCAACTTTAGCAAGAATTTACCTCTAGCACAGCCAATGTCTAAATGAAGTGGACGGTTTGAACGAGAATAAATTTCATTCCAGTCTGGTAGTAATATTGGTTGTTGAAATTTTTTAGTAAGGGGATTGACATGCTGACGAACACGAAGCTTAGGCAATTGTTAACACCTCCATTTAAACTGACATACGTAATTTATTTACTAAACTTCAGTATTCACAGAAATGATAGTACCGTTAAAATCATACATGTTGCCTTCAAGCTGAATCGGCGTACCTATTTTCACTTTTTTAGTATTATCTAAAACAACACCATTATTAGTGATTTCGGCTCTACCTTGTAAAGTTAAGACCATATCTTGAATCATGGCAATTTCTGGACGCGGATCGGGAAGAGCTTTTACTGTTCCATCTGGCTGTGGTACTGGAGTGGTTCTTGGCAATGGGGAAACGTCAATAACTTCCACTTCTCCCGCAGGCTGATTGCGAATAATAATATTAGATTTTTTGTCAGTTTCAAAATTTTCTAATAGACCATCGAAATCGGCTACGCTCAATCCCCTTACCAAAACTTTAACTTCTACTGGTTTTAACTTGGTTTGAGCGACTATGCTCTGAGTTACGGGAGTGCCAGGAAAGAAAAAAATACCAATAATGACTAGTAAGATTATTAAAGCAGCACCGAGATCGAGAATACTTACCTTACTAAACAATCTACCTTTAGAATCTATGATTTTCATAACTAGCAGTTGGCAGCTTTTGCTCGAATATTAATCTCGTATATATTATCGAAGAAAATTTGTTACTGTTTGAAGCGACAGTGTAATCTAATAAACTTGGAATCATCTTTTCATACGAAAAGGCAGCAAGAAGAAAACAAAAGGTTGCAAGTAGATTTTTTTCTAACTGAGTTAAAAAGGTTAGAAGTAAGCGAAAAAGCTGTATTTTCGTCTATTTCGATTGTGTTCTTACTGCCTCGTCAAATTAACTTAAATTTTATATCCGCAATTGCCCGAACTTACTTATTCTTCTTGTCTGGCTAGAAGTACGGGACAGTCAGCCTTAATTCTAATGTAGTCAGATAGAGAACTACCTAATAAACGTTCGAGATCTGGTAGATTTTTGGCTACTGAAGGTCGGCGTTCGGGAGAACCCAAAATAAGTAAGTCAATATTGTTTTCAGCTACCAAATTACAAATTTTTACAGAAGGTCTACCGCCCGTAACGATACAGCGATAGTCAAGACCTCTAGCTTTTACCTTAGCTACAGCAGGAGCGAGAATTGGATTATGCTCCATTTCCTCTTTAGACATAGCTAAATTTGGTTCGAGGTCGGGATTAACCCGCATCAAAACTATTTCTGCATCTCGATAACCTTGTAACAAAAATAACCCCATATCGAGAGCATACTGAGAGGCTGGAGATTTATCTAGAGCGATCGCTACTCTTTTCAATCGCTTAACGTAAATGTCGTCTTTGACTAACAACATCGGGCGATCGGTCAACTGAAATACGTATTGACTAATAGAATTGC
Source organism: Myxosarcina sp. GI1 (assembly GCF_000756305.1). NCBI lineage: Bacteria > Bacillati > Cyanobacteriota > Cyanophyceae > Pleurocapsales > Pleurocapsaceae > Myxosarcina > Myxosarcina sp. GI1. The sequence goes on along the minus strand of NZ_JRFE01000014.1, from coordinate 698,566 downwards.
TCAAGATTGACTGCAACTTACCTAAACCACGCGAACCCATAATAATCAGATCGGCATCGGTTTCTTTAGCCACATTCAAGACTGTAGTTTTAGGTTCGCCTTCACGAATTAAACTATTAACTTTACACTCTTGGCTCAATTTTGCTTTGAGACTTTCAATCTCTTCCTGACTTTGTAAATTGTCAGCAGCTTCTTTTTCTTTACTGGTAGAAGAAACAACTCGTAAAATCGATACTTCTGATTTTTTCAATGCTGGTAGATCTAGAAGAATTTTTAGCATATCTCTGGCATTATCGGCTCCAGAGTCGGCATATAAAATTTTGTTAAGCATTGTTCTAACTCATTTTTTTAATCTTTTTTCCCGATCTTAGATTACTGCCAAACCCGATCCTTAATAGAGGAAACAGGTAAGAAACTTAACAACCTGAAAGTTTAGTAAGTTATTTTTTTTATAAAGAAGGGGGTAATTACCTGTTTGATAATTTCCCCCAAAAATTTTTGCTATTGTCTTCTACTAACAGCAGCTATAGTTTAGTGCCGCATTCAGAACAAAAGTTATGGCTAGCAGCATTTTCTACACCACACTTATTACAGTTGTTAGTTGTGCTTGCTCCTTCTAATTTATTTGCATTAGGCAGTCCGAGCATTTGTGCATTGTTTTTACCAGGAGCGATCATTGGATAACAATTTTCATTTCTGGTGACTCGCACATCAACTAAAACCGAACCATCATGGGCTAGCATTTCAGCAATTTTAGACTCTAACTCGCCGCGATCGCTAATTATCATACCTTTAATGCCGTAGGCTTGCGCCAATAGTTCAAAGTTAGGCATGCCAATTTCCATATTGGAAGAGGAATAACGTTCGCCAAAAAATGCTTGCTGCCATTGACGTACCATTCCCTGCCAGCCATTATTAATGATTACGGTTTTAACTTTAATACCGAATTGGGTTAAAGTTGCCAGTTCTTGCGGATTCATTTGAAAGCTAGCATCGCCGCTGATACAGATAACTTCTTCTTCGGGAAGAGCGACTTTAGCTCCCATAGCTGCAGGTAAGCCATAACCCATAGTCCCCAGACCCGCGCTAGAAATCCAGCGGCGAGGACCATTTTTTAGAAACTGTGCCGCCCACATCTGATGCTGTCCGACATCTGTAGTGTAATAGGCGCGGGGTGCTTGACGACCAATTTCGACAATTACTTCTTGAGGTGAAATGCCAGCTTCTGGTCGAGGGGCAGTTAAGGGATAATCTTTTCGCCAGTTAGCAATGCGTTGCAACCAGGGACGAGTACGGTTTGTGTCTGTCAAATAGTCCGATTCCCTAGCCCTTTCCAGCATTTGCTCTAATACTTGTCGCACATCTCCTACAATAGGTACTTCAGGAGTGCGATTTTTACCTACTTCGGCAGGATCGATATCAATATGAATCACTTTGGCACGAGAGGCAAATTCATCTAGCTTACCAGTAACGCGATCGTCAAATCTCGCTCCTACGGCAAGTAATAAGTCGCATTCGCTAACAGCAAAGTTAGCGTAAGCCGTACCGTGCATTCCCAACATTCCTACAGATAATGAATGATGTTCGTCAAAGGCTCCTAGTCCCATTAGAGTCGTAGTTACAGGAATTTGGAAACGTTCTGCCAGTTCGCGAATTTGCGGATGAGCATCAGAAGCAACTGCACCACCACCTACATAAAGCAAAGGTTTTTCTGCTGCTGAAATCAAAGAAAGAGCAGCATTAATTTGACGTGGATTGCCTTTTACCGTAGGACGATAGCCAGATAATCTAATTTTACCTGGAGCTACTGGCACATAATCAAATTTTTCCAGTCCGACATCTTTGGGAATATCAACTAATACTGGACCAGGACGACCCGTACTAGCAATATGAAAAGCTTCGGCAATAGTTTGCGCCATATCTTCAGCATGACGAACTACATAAGAGTTTTTAACAATGGGTAAAGTAATCCCAAAAATATCTGTTTCCTGGAAAGCATCGGTGCCGATCGCTGCCCGACCCACCTGTCCCGTAATTGCCACCATAGGAATTGAATCCATGTGAGCCGTAGCGATACCCGTTACTAAATTAGTCGCCCCAGGACCTGAAGTAGCAAAACAAACACCTACTTTACCCGTAGCACGAGCATAGCCATCAGCAGCATGAGCCGCAGCCTGCTCGTGTCTGACTAAAATATGTGAAATTTCTCCTCTAGCTTCGGCACGATAAAGTTCGTCGTAAATTGGCAGTATAGCACCGCCTGGATAACCAAAAACGTGTTTGACTCCGTGTCGGCGCAGACTATCAATGAGGGCAAATGCACCAGTACGTCGTTGAGGCAGATCGATAGATTGTGGACTTTTGGGAATACTTGTAGAAACCACTCTTGCTAACCGTAATTACTTGCTTTGTTATTATTATTTTAAGTTTTGTTGTCTATGATGCAATGCTCTAGTATACCGATCGCTATACTAGAATCTTTTAGTTTAAATTAATTTTCAATTAATGTCTACAAGGCAAATCTTAGTAGCGGTAGGCGATCGATTTTACGGGCGATCGCTTTTTGACCTGTCTAAAGAATCGAAAAATCTTAAATTTTGATGACATTTGTGGATTAAAAATCTATATTGTTTTTTGGCTGTAATATAAACTGCAAATATTCAGCGGCAGTGCAGCGAGTTTTCAATCCAGAACTAACTACTCGCCAACCCCAACATCGATCTGGCGATCGCCATAATTCTAAGTGTTCTACGTCAGGATCGGCATAAAAACTCTCTTTTCCCTTACCTAACAAAGCCGAACTCCAGTGCGTAAAATAGTCGTGACTGAGACGATAGACAGGAAAATTAGCAACCAAAGGAACTCCCCAACCGTCGATCGCTACGAAAGCTTTAACTTTGCCTCCTTGAAGTTGCCATGCCAGTGCTGCACCAATACCGCCTACTACTCCCGCACTAAAAGCAATAAAAAATAACGGAGGAGCATTTTGAGGAGATAGTTGGCATTGTTTTAGCCAGCGTTCGAGGTCTATAGCCGAATATGCTGAATATCGCTCTGTAGGAAAAACTAGTATGTCTAATAGCTGGTGGTTTGTTGGCTGCAATTTATCGATAAAACTGTCAGTCAGTTGAGTGGGATGTATCCCAGGACAAACAATAATTTTCATAGTAATTTTATACTAAATCCCGTTCGTAGAGGTTACTTTTAATCGCCCCCTAAATCCCCCAACAATGGGGGACTTGAAGAATTATGATTGTGACTTGTATCAATCAGATTTAGTATTAGACAATTAACGAGCGCATTCTGCAAAAGAATTTCCAAATAAATAATTCAAAACCTCAACTAAAATTGACTTTACTGTAATTCTCCTGTTTCTTGTAGAGAATTGAGTCGATGATATATACCACCGCGATTTAATAATTCTTGATGGCTACCGACTTCTACAATTCGCCCTGCATCTAAAACGACAATTTTATCGGCTTCGCGAACCGTACTGAGGCGATGGGCAATAATAATCGTAGTGCGAGTTCCTAAAATAGATCGCATTGCCAGTTGAATCGATCGCTCCGACTCGTAATCTAGACTGGAAGTAGCTTCATCAAAGACTAAAATATCGGGATCGACAAGTAAAGCCCTAGCAATACCCAAACGCTGTTTTTGTCCACCTGAAAGTCGTACCCCTCTTTCGCCTACTACAGTAAAGTATTTTTGAGGCAAGCGATCGATAAATTCGCTGACTCTAGCAATTTGACAGGTTCTTTCTACTTCTTGCCAGCTAACAGTAGGATTGCCATAGGTGAGGTTACTAAGTAGCGTACCGTTAAAAATATCTACATCTTGATGGACAATTGCCAAACGGCGACGATAACGAGCAGTATCTAAACTACGAATATCTTCACCATCGATAAGGATGCGCCCACAATCTGGTTCAAAATAACGAAATAGCAATTTAATTAGAGTTGATTTTCCCGAACCAGAACGACCGACTAGAGCTACAGTTTGATATGGTTCTATTAGCAAATCGATCTCTTTAAGAATTGGCTGCTGAGGCTCGTAACCAAAGCTGAGATGAGAAAATTCTAGCTTGCCCGTAAATTTGTAGGGATTATCGCTAACGTCTTCTGATACTAAACTAGCGGCATCAGTCCCAACAGGAAGCTGCATAAAATCGTGAAACCGCTTCATTGCTGCCGAACGACGGGCAAAAGTTTCTGACAATAAAGTAATAGGTTCGAGTTCGGCATAAGCCATACTAGAAATCGTTAGCGTGGTAATAAAATGACCCAGAGAAATATTGCCTCTAACGGTAGCAATAAGAGTAAATAGCAAAATTACAAATACACAACTTTGAATACTGGTTCGCAATTGCGTCGCCAAAACTACATAACCTTTATGAATGCGATAGGTAACGTATTTATATTCACGCTCAAATCTTCGCTGCTGGCGTTGTAATTCACGTGCTTCACTGGCAAAAGCTTTGACGGTTTTAATATTGGTAATAATTTCTGAGGTACGGCTTTCAGTGCTTTCCTGATGTTTTTCTAGTAATTCTTCTTTTTCAATCAGTATCTTCAGACGCTTGAGGCTATAAAGGAGAATTGCCACAAAAGAAATTAAAAAAGCGATCGCAATCGGGCCATCGATAAACAAAATCATCACAAAAATACCCAAAATCCGCGCTAACTTGGGTAATAACTGACCTGCAATTTCGGGATACGTCCAGGTGTGATTTTCTATACCTCTGGAAATTCTACCTGCAATGCGTCCTGGGTTGTTTTCGTCATAAAATCCTAGTGGTAGAGTAAGAATTTTGGCAACTACGTTATAAAAGCTGTCTCGTCTGGCTTTTAAAGCAATTAGCCAGTGATACCAAGAACCGATCCAGGGCTGAATGGGCGATCTCACTACGGTGACGATAAAAATTATGCCGAGTAAAACAACCAAAGACAGTGGTTTGGTGTCTAAGTTGCTAATAAGAGCAGCGCGATCGATTAAAAATTGTACTGGTTTATCTACAGGTTGGGCAGAAAGAACATTGAGAATTTGCCCGATCGCATAAGGAACGATAAGATCGATAATTTCAAATAATCCAGAAGCGGCAATACTAAAAATAGCGATCGCTCTATATTTGCCAAAGTAACCAACTATATCCCGCAAAGATGCCATGATTTTGTAGTTGATAGTTTATTTATAAGCTGTAGCGAATAGGATCGAACGTTTACACTAGTTTGCGATAGAGTACGGCTCAATATCGGATTAGCACTGAGCGCGAGTTTACTGAAATTAGCTGTAGCTATTAACTTTTGGTTACTATACTATGTTTAAACTCAATGATTAATTTAGCGACAAACGCCTATAGTTTGCCAGTAAAAACAAATTTAAACCCAATTGACGTTAACGATCTCTTTTTCTGCATTAGTGTTTCTCGTTTCCAAAACAGCTAATTCAAAAATTAAGAGCGATAATTATTCAGGAATTGGCACTTGTAGCGATCGCCCGCAGATATATTTGATAAACCCTAGCTTTTTTGATACCTTCAATTAATGGTTTGACTGGAAAAAGATAACAAAGATGCCATTTTCCGCAGCAAATAAAATTATTGAAGGATCTGCATTGCCAAAAGTAGAGCATTCGTTGGAAGATTCGACCCCTAAAAACGTAGAGCAAGCTAAGAACGCCTCAAATTTAGATTGGCTATATCGGGGTACGAGTGAAATTTTTCCAGATCGTCCCGACTCCGATAATCTCGATGAAAACCTGGCGCAGCGAATTATTAAGAGCGATCGCCCCTTACGAGTCAAGTTGGGCATCGATCCTACGGGAACGGATATTCATCTCGGTCATAGTATCCCCTTTCGCAAGTTGCGGGCATTTCAAGATGTAGGGCATACGGCAGTAGTAATTATTGGCGATTTTACGGCACAAATTGGCGATCCTACTGGTAAATCAGAGGTGCGTCGTCAGTTAACAGCAGAACAGGTAAAAGCCAATGCCCAAAGTTATTTAGACCAACTGCGCCCAATTTTAGATTTCGACAACCCCGAACGGCTGGAAATTCGCTACAACTCTGAATGGTTGGGCAAACTCGATTTGGCGCAGATACAAGAACTATTAGCGACGATGACTGTCGGACAGATGCTAGCGAAAGAAGGTTTTGCCGAACGCTATGGACAGGAAAAACCAATTTTTCTCCATGAATTTCTTTATCCTTTGATGCAGGGTTATGACTCAGTGGCTGTAGCAGCAGATGTAGAACTAGGGGGAACGGATCAAAAGTTTAATATTGCCGTCGGTAGAGATTTACAAAGATATTTTGGTAAAAGTACCCAGTTTGGTTTGCTGTTACCAATTTTGTTGGGTACGGATGGCGTGCAAAAAATGTCTAAATCTTTGGGTAACTACGTGGGACTAAAAGAAAATGCTCTGTCGATGTATTCCAAGCTAGAAAAAACTCCAGATAGCCTCTTAAAAGATTATTTTGAATTATTAACTAAACTAGACCTTAACGAACTACCAGATAATCCGAGAGAATGTCAAAAGCTATTGGCGATCGAGGTGACTTCTCAATTTCATGGTAAAGACGCAGCTTTACAGGCACAGCAAACCGCACAGCAAATCGTCCTTCAAGGAGATACTACTAGTGGCGATAGCGTGCCAGAATACTCTTTATCCGAAGTAGAGTTTCCTGCCAAACTGTTTTTTGTTTTAGGTGCTAGTGGACTGTGTAAGAGTAGTGGTGAAGGCAGAAGGCAAATACAGGGCAGTGCGGTAAGGCTAGACGGCGATCGCATTACCGATGTCAATGCTACTTTTAGCACGGCTGAAGAACTAGCAGGGAAAGTTTTACAGGTGGGTAAGAAAAAGTTTGTGCGTCTAATTCAATAAAATTGTAATGATGAATTTAAACGCGGGCAAACTATGGCGAATTTTAATCTTGTCAGCCATTATTTGGTTTGGAGGAGCAGAGAGATTTCCCTTGAGCCAAGTTATAGCCGAACCAACAGCCAACAATTGCGATCGCAATCTAGAAACTTTAACTGCTTCACTGTTAAAAGATTTACCAAACTATGCCAACCGCGTAATTCAAAGAACCAAAGATTTAGATCGAGAGGTAATTGATAACTATATTATTTCAGCAGGAAGAGCCAACTTTGTGCCGTTAAATCTTCCCAATCTTCAATACGAGCCAATTGATTCACAATCACCAGAGCAGATATTTTTTACAGTTTTAGAACGTCAATACAGCGATCGCCAAGTTAGAGAAATACAAACCTATCACTGGTTGTTTTTAACTCCTTCTGATAGCGGATGGCGTATGGTGATGATGTTTTCTCGCTTTGGTAATGAGTCAGAATTGCGTCCACCTACCCCACCCCGCGAAACTAGTAATGGTATCCTCGGACAAGGAGTTCAGCTATGGCTGAGAGATTGTCGAGCAGGCAAGATAAAGTAAATTGAATCTGTAGAGGCAAGGCGCTGCCTTACCCGTACTTATGTTCGGAGCAAAAGATTGGTAAATTTTTCAGGACGACCGAGATGATATCCTTGGGCGTAATCTACCTTAAGAGCTCGTAAGGCATCTAAAATATCTTGATTTTCTACAAATTCGGCTACGGTTTTTAAGCCAATTACTTGCGCCAAATTATTAATTGCTTCAACCATCGCTCTCGATACGTTGTCTCGATCTAAAGCGCGAATAAATGAGCCATCAATTTTTAAATAATCTACAGACAAATTCTTTAAATATGTCAGAGAAGACATACCCTTGCCAAAATCATCCAAGGCAAAACTACAGCCAAGATCTTTCAAAGTTTTAATAAAAGTAGAAACTGAGTTGAGATTGGAAATAGCTATGGTTTCGGTAATTTCAAAACAAAAAAGTTGGGGAGGAAGCTGATAGTCTTTAAGTCTGGTGGTTAAAAACTTAAGAAAATTTTCATCGTTTAAAGATGCCCCTGAAAGATTGATCGAAAAGCGATGATTTTCCCAATTACAGCGATCGCCACTAGCTAAAGTTGCCAACACATTTTCGACTACCCAGGTATCAATATTGGGCATTAAAAAATTGCGGTTGGCAATATCTAAAAATGTATTGGGAGCAATTACACGGTTGTGTCGATCGGATAATCGTAGCAAAATTTCAAAATACTGCTTGCGGTCGTCCAAACTTAGGGAAGTAATTGGTTGAGCATACAACACAAACAAATTTTCTTGTAGTGCTTGCCGTAATCGCTTGCTCCACTGTAGTTCGCGAGCTTGTTCTGATTTCGATTGAGAAATATCGTCTCGATAAATACTAATGCAGTTTCTGCCTCGACTTTTAGCCGTGTATAATGCTCGGTCGGCAGCTTCGATCAGCAAAGCAGGATTATCTTTAGCATTGGGAAAAGTACTGGCTATTCCTATACTCAGAGTTACCGTAGAAATCACCGATGAATTAGCATGAGAAATATTTAGTTCTCTAACCTTGGCTCTAATATTTTCGGCAACTTCAATTGCTCCTCGCAACGGTGTATGAGGTAAAATTACTGCAAATTCTTCGCCTCCATAGCGAGCTACAATATCAGCGGGTCGCTTAACAGCAGAAGCAATAGCTCCAGCCACTCGACGCAAACACTCATCTCCTTGCTGATGACCGTAAGTATCGTTGTAAACTTTGAACAAATCGACATCACACATCAGTAACGACAGTGCAGCAGGAATTCTGATCGCTCTGCGCCACTCTAAATATATTTGTCGCTCGAAATAACGTCGGTTAAAAATTTTGGTCAGAGGATCGCACATAGCTAACTGTTTGAGTTGTACGTTGGCTTCTCGAAGTCTTTTGTATAGCAGACCTTGTTCGATCGCAATCTCTAACTGAGTAGTCAAACGTTGAAGTAAATTTATTTCTCCTTCTTGCCATTTGGTTAAAGAGTGGCGTTCGGCAACCAACCATCCCCATAACAAACTCGAATTCTTTGTCCGTGCGGTTTGGTTTAGCAAAATTGGCACGACTGCTAGCAGTTGAGACTCAATATTGACTAAGTTTTCAGAACGATTTCTGTATTCAAAAATTTCGCTCTTGCCTTTGAGATAACGATGGTATTGTTCTTCACTAGGACAAATAGAATCTAAGGTAATTGGTAACAGACTAGCTGTTAAATTATCAGCTATAGACTGAGCCTCTATACAAATTATGGCATTATTTATAGATACCAGGGACAAGCGATCGCACTCCAAAAAATGCAAAATTTCATCGGTAGCGGTTTGAAAAATCGCTTGAAGATTTAATGTTTGTCGAATGCGATCGGTAATATCGAACAGTAACTTTTGTTTTTTGACTTCTAATGCCAGGCAACGATTTAAATTTTGTAAAGAAAGATGGGTGTGAATACGTGCTAGTAATTCTTGGCGATCGATTGGCTTGGTAATATAGTCAACTGCACCTAGTTTAAAACCCGTTAGTTTACTTGAGGTTTCTGACAGGGCAGTCATAAATATAATTGGTATGTTTTTAGTACTATTATCGGCTTTCAAATGGCGGCAGGTTTCAAATCCATTTATTTCAGACATCATTACATCTAAAAGAATGAGGTCTGGCAACATTTTTTTAGCTGTTTTAATTGCCTTTTTACCGCTCTGTGCTACCAGAACTTTATAACCAAAATCTTTGAGATATTTAAATATAAGCTGTAGATTATCAGGCGTATCATCAACCAAAAGAATTGTTTTTTGACGCTTGCAATCTACTAAAGCAACCATAAAAATATTTTTTTAATCGTTTGAAATTTTATCTATTTAGTTTTAACTTACTTTATTCAAACTTCGTAATAGGTTAAATTACTGGTATTTTTAGCCCGAAAATTTAAAAAAAGTTTCACTAAGTACAATCAATTAAGTATTGGTACTGAAGTTGTCTAATTTGTTAACATTGAAAGCGACCGCCCTTCTAAAATTGCGCTCTAAACAAAGCAAAAAATTCTGAAAATTAATATAATTTTTTAGATTGAGTTAAATAATAACTACGTCGATTTTCTTACTTAAAAACCGAGTAGTTGTGGCTAAAATTTTTCTGTATTATAGCGTTACGCATATACGTTAGGACATTTTTTGAAAGCTGCATCAACACATTCTCTAATAGTCTCAAATTCTTTAACTCTCTGCTTCATCCAAGTTTTGAGAACAGACCACCAACGCTCTATTTTGTTTAGATCGGGAGAATAAGGAGGCAAATACCAAATCTCACATCCAGCCTCGGATACTATTTCTTGAATACTTTGTCCTTTGTGAAAAGTAGCATTGTCAATAATAATGATATCCCCTGGTTGAAGTTGAGGAATCAAACTTTTCTCGAGCCACGTCTCAAACAAATCTCGATTACATGACCCCTCAAAAGTTAATGGAGCAAATACTTTTCCTTTTTTAAGTGCCGCAATCCAACTTACTCTCTCGTTTCTTTTACCAGATTTAAGTGCGTAACATCTTTCTCCTTTGGGGCTATATCCGTAGGGATAATCGTCTCGATTATCAAATCCTGCCTCATCAATATAAACTAGATGATTTGAGGATTTTTGGTGAAGTTTCTCTTTGAATTGTTTTCTTTTCTCTTCATCTCTTTCTTGATACCCGTAAGTTTTTTTTTCTGGTTATGCCTAACTTTTCCATGCCATCACTAATGTTTTGCTGGGTGAGATTTTCTCCCCATAAATCCGCCATCTGCTGCTGTGTCTTATCTTGATGTTGCTTCACAAACTGTTTAAATCTCTCTAAATCTTGAATTTTGCGATTTTCTCTAGGAGGGCGGTTGGCGATCGCGCTGTAGTCTCCTGTTTCTTTTTCTCTCTGTAACCATAGGTTTAAGGTATTACGGCTAATTCTCATTAGCCGACAAATAACTATTTTCTTCTCACCTCTTTTTACTGCATTTACCGCTTTTTTTCTCAAGTCGTAGCTGTAGGGAGCAGGCATTTTTTTTCTTCTTTTTTCGCGATCGCTTCGCTCCTAATAATAGCCTACTGTGTCCTAACCTAACCCCGTATTGCTATAAGTGTAATTACTAACTCTACAAAAATTGGGTGATAAATTTGACTAATTTATGCTGTTGGCAACTGGCAGTAATTTGTTTGGTTTGTTTGACAAAGGTAGTGTATTTAGAATTTTGTGCAGCAATGTCTTCAAGTTGCTGTTGAACTGCTTCGAGATCGCCCAAATCAGCTAATTCCAGTAGCCGACTGAGTTCGGTGACGGGAACATCGATCGCTGGCGGAGTAAAACTTTCAGCGCGATCGGAAATTTTCCATGTCAGGTTGAGATTAATTTCTAATAGCTCGACTAGCTTGTTTGAGTCAACTGGCTTGGACAAAAAGCCCTGGTAATCAATTTCTGAGGTTGTAGATACAATTGTGCGATTGGCAGAAACTACGAAAATTTTAAGCTGCTGTAGTTCTGGCTGTTGGCGAATTTTGACGATTGTTTCTCTACCATCCATCTCGGGCATCACCCAATCCAAAAGAATGGCATCTGGTTTAAAAGATTTTGCCTTGACCAAACCTGTTTTTCCATTATTGGCTTCTTCGACTATAAAACCTAAAGGCTGTAAATAACTCCTCAATAAACGGCAATTATCTAGATTATCGTCTACGATTAAGACTTTACAAGGCTGTTGCAGTTTGCCGCTCGATCGAGTTGAAAATTTTCTAGTACTAGGGGAATAAGTAATATTTGCTCTGGCTTCTGATAGTTTGAGATCGAACCAAAACTTGCTTCCTTTTCCAGCAGTGCTTTCAAGATAAATTTGACTACCCATAAGCCGCACGATGTTTTGGGCGATTGTCAGTCCCAAACCAGTACCTTCTTGTTGTTCGCAATTACCGTTTAACTGTACAAAAGGTAAAAAAATGCTGGTCAACTTATCTTCGGGTATGCCTATACCCGTATCTTCAATTTGAAAGCGAAGCAAATCGGTAGCTGTTGAAGATGCTGTTGGCTCTAAGTTGGACACATAGCCTACGGTAAAAGTTACTTTGCCTGCTTGAGTAAATTTAACGGCATTACTGAGCAGGTTAAACAAAACCTGTCGCAAACGAGTTTCATCACTGTTGACAATTTGAGGTAAGGGATAAATTGTTTGATAATCGAACTCTATGCCTTGCTCGCGGGTACGAAGTTGAAAAATAGCTGTAGTAGTCTGCAAAAAGTCAATTAAATTAAATTCTTTTGTTTCTAGCTCTAATTTATTGGCTTCAATTTTAGAAAAGTCAAGAATATCATTAATCAGCATCAGCAAATGTTGTCCGCAGCGATAGACAATGTCGATATTTTGCGATTGTTCGGGAGTGAGATTAGAACCTTGTTTGACAATGTGACTAAAGCCTAAGATGCTATTTAAAGGTGTACGTAGTTCGTGGCTTACATGAGCGATAAAAGTATCTTTAGCTAAATTAGCGCGTTGCAGTTTTTCCTTACTTTCTTGTAAAGCCATTTCTGCTTGTTTGCGATCGCCAATATCTTCAATAACGGCAATAAAATATTCTAGTTTGCCCGAATCTTTTTTAACCGAAGAAACCGTTAGATTTACCCAAACCAGCGAATTATTACGATGAATGTAGCGTTTTTCCAGCGAATAGGTTTCAATTTCTCCTTCGAGCATTAGTCGAACGTATTTGAGCTCTCTCGCTAAATCTTGAGGATAGGTAATTTTTTGAAATGTTATTTGGGTCAATTCATTGACTGAGTAGCCGACTATTTGGCAAAATCGCTGATTAACACTAATAAATCTTCCTGTTGTCGCTACATGAGCGATGCCCACGGCTGCCTGCTCGAACGTGCTGCGAAAACGAGCTTCGCTCTCTTTAAGAGCTTTTTTGGCTTTAATAGTAGCTAGAGATTGCCCGATATCCCTTGCCATCAACTCGATTATTTCTCGTTCGTGCGCTTTAAATTTCTGTTCTTTAGCAGTAGTGTCAAAAAAATTTAAAGTTCCAAAGAGAACTCCGTTGACAAAAATTGGTGTACCGATAAAAGATTGTAACGGGAAACTGCTATAAAGCAAATGCGGCTCGATCGACTCATTTGAATTGACTTGGGCATAAGCAACAGTTTGTTGCCGTTGGATAACATCGTTACAGTGAGGGGCTTGACAGTAAACAAGTTTACCTACTGTAAAATTTAACGGCGACTTGACTGCTAAAACTTTATAGCTATTGTTTTTAATTTCACAAATAACACCAGTAGTGAGCTTGAGTATATTACATCCAGTTTGTAGATAATCGTCAAACAAGTCTTCAATTTTAGAGTAGTTAGTAGTTGCGAGACGATGCAGTTGTTTGAGGCTATTACCAAATTCAGCCAAAGTAGCAGTACGTTCTTCTACTCGCAGTTCGAGATCTTGATTTAACTTTTTAAGTTCGGCTTCTCGCGATCGCAAAGCCGCTTCGGTTTGGCGAATTTCGGTAATATCGATTGTCACGCCCGCCATACGACCTTCACTAAGGTTTTGCTGCCGATAAAATTTACCTTTAGTTACCAACCAGCGAACATTACCGTTAGGATGAAAAACGCGGTATTCAACTCGACAAGATTTTTGAGTTTTGAAAGCCGTTTGTATTTGTTTTTTGACTCGTTGGCGATCGCTTATTTCGATTATCTCTAGCCAAGCTGCAAAAGAATTAGGCATTCGCTGGCGATCGATACCATAAAGCTGACAGAAGCGATCGTCCCCAATCAATTTGCCGCTAGCCTCCAAAGTCCAAGTCCCGATGTCGGCAGCTGAAAGAGCCAAATTCAATCTTGCTTCACTATAACTTAGTGCCTTTAAGGTTGTTTTTAGTTGCTGTTGAACTTTCTTAATTTCGTCTAGCTTGACAAAACTAATAACAATGCCGTCATCATTTCCTTCTTCTGTAATGTAAAGATTAACTCGCATCAACAAATATGAATCGTTTTGCTTGAGCTTTACTTCACGTTCGATAGTTTGTTTATCCTCAAGAACTCGAACCAACAAGTCCTGCAAGTCGGGGCATTCAATTCTCAGCGAAAGTTCTTCAATGGGGCGGTCTATATCTTCATTACGTAAGGCAACTGCTTCGGTAGCAGCAGGAGTAAATTTACGAATTTTTAAATCTCGGTCTAAAAATATGACACCAATATCGGTACTTTTAAGTAAGTTATCAATATCGTTGTTGAGTTCGATTAGTTCTTGAATTTTGTATTGGTATTCTCTGTTAACCGTATGCAATTCTTCGTTGGTGCTTTGAAGTTCTTCGTTGGTGCTTTGAAGTTCTTCGTTAGCAGCAGTCAATTCTTCGTTAGACGCTTGTTGTTCTTCATTGGTAAATTCTAGCTCCTCTACCAGTGTTTGAAGATTGCCACGGGTATGTTGTAGTTCTTGTTCTAACTCTAGATTGAGTTTTTGAGCCTCATTGTTAATCTCAAATTTTTCTGCTGTTTCTATAAATAGAGAAATTTCTTCCTGAATTTGCACCAGGCAAAATTTTTCCTTCGACGAGCTTAAGCTAGAATGCCCATGTCGCTCGTCTGAAGCTGAAAATAAAGGTATAACTTTAAGACTAATATTATTAGCTTTATCCGATAGATTAAGTTTTATCCCTCGATAGAAAATTGTTTTTTGTTCTTTTCTGGCACGGTGTAGAGCAGCATTAAGTGGCAACTGTAGATCGGAAACGACCATTTTGGTGACTTTGGTAGTTATTTTGCCACTAGGAGGTTTAAAAATTTTGACTTTGCTGTCCCCACATACACGAAGTAATTGGTCGTCGCGATCGACAATTAGAGCGATAGACTGCGATTCGGCTAATAATCCCTTGAGACTTTGTTCGAGAATTGAATCGAGTTGATGTTTTTCTACAGGCTGTATGGTACCTAATAAATTTTTAGGCGCGACCTGACGTTTTTCCTTTAAAGGCAAGGATAATCTAATATCTCTTTGTTTTTGATAGATTTTCCATTTGCGGTCTAAGACTTTAAACTCTTTAGCAAATGTTTCAACCGTTTCGGCTTCTCCCAAAAACAGCACTCCTTTAGTTACTAAAGAAAAATGAAGATTGCGTAGTACAAAATTTTGTAATTTGGGCTGGAGATAGATTAGCACGTTGCGGCAGCTAACAAAATGCATGCGAGTAAATCCAGCATCGCTAGTTAGATCGTGCAAGGAGAAAATAATTTTGTTACGTATTCTACGTATTACCTGATAGGAGTTGTCTTTGGCAACAAAATATTTTTGTAGTCGTTCGGTTCCTACATCATTAGCTATGGAGGGGGAATATATACCCCGAGAGGCTTTTTGCAGAGCATGACGATCGATATCTGTAGCAAAGATTTTGTAACTAATCTGCTTGGGTAAGTCTGCCAGAACCTCGTCGATTAAAATTGCTAGTGAGTAGGCTTCTTCGCCTGTAGAACAAGCTGTTACCCAAAATCTCAACTCTGTATGCGTAGTTACTTGTTCGACTAGCAAAGGCAAGATCTGGTTTTTAAGATTATCCCAAGCTGGTTTATCTCGAAAAAAATGTGTGACGTTAATCAATAAGTCCGAAACTAATTTTTTTCTTTCTGCTTCAGAGATTTTGAGCCGATGAATATAATTATCGATATTATCTAAGTTAGCAATAGAACGACGCCGTTCGATGCGTCGAGATATAGTATTGGTTTTATAATGAGAAAAATCTAAGTTTTCAGTTTCGCTCAGCAAATCTATAATTGCGTTGAGTTGTTGGGTAGCGAGCCAGTTGTTTTGTTCCAAGCTTGAGTCGGCACGAGTATCTGACGTATTCAGGCATTGATAGATTTGGTGGGGTATTTCACCGAGCGGAACAATGCGATCGACTACACCAGTATCAATCGCGCTTAAAGGCATTCCGTCAAATTCTGCCGTGGCTGGCTCTTGAACTATCGTCACCCCACCTGCCTCTTTTATTACTCTAATACCTTGACTACCATCACTTCCAGAACCCGACAAAATTACACCAATCGTTTGCCGAGCAAAATTTTTAGCCAGTGATTTAAAAAAAATATCGATGGGAAAGTTTGGTTGGCGATCGCTATTTTTGCTACGTGGTTCTAAATGTAATAAATTTCCTTCTAAAGTTAAGTTTTTATCGGGAGGTATTAGATACACCGAGTTTGGCTGTAGCTCCATACCTTCTATAGTGCGATAAACAATCATCTCAGTATGCTGTTGCAGCAACTCTTTCATCAGACTTTTATAATCTGGCGATAGATGTTGAATGACTACAAATGCCGCACCGCTATCGGCAGGCAAACGTCCGAACAATTCTTTGAGGGCATTAAGTCCTCCTGCTGAGGCACCAATACCAACTACGTAAAAGTTATCCTTTGCTGTCTCTATAGCATTATCATTCTTATTGTTTGTTTCTGGCTGACAGCTGCCTTTATATTGCCCTGACATTAATTTTGGTGGTTATATGCTCAAAATACTATGGATTTTGTAGTGTTTTCTGCACGATCTTTTGCAGAGTAAGTATCGCGATCGATTAATACCTGACGTTACGCAATATGTCTGAACAATAGTAGTTTCAAGAAGCAAAAGCGGAAAGACGAATAAATTTTTTAATGCCCTCCAGACTACGTCGATTCGGCGTATGCCGAATCCCCTTTACTCTTTCCCAATCTTCACAGAGCGATGAGTACGTAATACCAGTTAATACTTTAGATTATGTAAGTTAAGAGTAACTTTTATAACCGTATATTCAACTAGTTATAAGTATTGAAGCTTAAATTAATCCACGATTTTACGTAGATGAAATCACATTTTCTGAAGCAGGAGTTTAAGGTTTGGCTTGTTAGCACTTAGAAAACTTCAGTATTTCCAATGCGGCGCGATCGCATACTCCAACTTTTCCTAATAAAGAACGCATCTGCTGATAATCATGAAATATCTGTTGTCGCTTGCGTTCATTTAACAATAGTTCTAAAGCGCACACACGCAAATTATCTACAGTGGCTCTTTCTTGAACCAACTCTGGTACTATTTCTCTGCCGACGACTAAATTAGGTGGAGAAATTAGAGGAATATCAAACCCTAGCAAATATCGCGCTACCCAAGCCGTAACGGGATTGAGGCGATAAATAATTACTTGAGGAATGTTAAGTAAGGCGATTTCTAGATTGACCGTACCCGATTTGGCGATCGCTAGATCGGCAGCCGCGATCGCTTCTAAGGTTTGTTCTTTTAAAATAGTTGCGGGCAAATTATATTCGGCAACGGCAGCAGTAATTTGTTGACGATATATTTCCAGGGAAATGGGAATTAAAAATCGTACTTTCGGCAAATGCTGCTGAATTTCTCTGGCTGCCTGACAGATTATTGGTAATAAATACTCAATCTCTTGTTGGCGGGAAGCTGGTAGTAGAGTGATAATTTGCTCTTGAGGTTTAATACTCAATGTTTTACGAGCGGTTTCTCTATCTGGCGCACTTGCCAAACGATCTAATAGAGGATGTCCGATCCAATTAACTTCAACATCTCTAGCCTTAAAATAATTGGCTTCTTCAGGAAAAATTGCCAGGATTTTGTCTACTAGCTTAGTAATTTTATTGGTATTACCTAACATTGGTGCTGCCCAGTCTTGAGGAGCGATGTAATAGATTATCGGTACTTGGGGCAAATGTTTGTTAACAAAGCTGGCGATCGCTAAGTTAGAAGCAGGATAGTCTATTAATACTAAAATGTCAGGCGGATTTTGTCTTAAATACTGTTGGGTTTGTCTTTGAATTTTTAAAGTTGGTAGCACAAAAGGTATGGCTTCTAACAACCCAACCGAACCAATACGAGCAGTATTAGCAATTAAAGACGCACCTGCTGTTTTCATGCGATCGCCACCCAGGGCAACTATTTCTAGTTCGATTTCGCTAAGGGATGCTAGACGATACAATGCCTCAACTAACATCGCTCCCTGTAAATCTCCCGAAACCTCACCCGTACTAATAAAAATTTGCATCGTTCGACTCTAAATTTGCAGTATCGATCGTAATCGCTCGCTCTCTTGAAATAGAAAAGTATTTATTAAGCTTTCACACTATTTTGTCTAATCTGTCTAATGTTCGATATCTTAAATGACAAGCAGTTGTTAAAAGTACTGTTGGAGATTTTTTATCTGAGATAGCAAAATGGAACTCATAATCGAGCTTTATCTATATTTAGTCGTTGCTTTAGTTACAGGTGTTGTTGTTTTACAATCTTTGCCCCGTCTGGGAAAGTTTGGCAAAAATCTTTCTGAGTTCTGTTGTCAGGCACCTGGAATCGATTTAGTTTTAGCATATTTTATGCTGTTGCCTCTGGCGATCGGTTCTTTTGTAGAGGGTTGGCTGGGTGTATTGGTAGCTTTAGTAGCCGAACTGAGCGTTTTATGGATCTGGATAATTGGACACGAACTAGCCAATCGCAAAAATTCCAATCGCGGCAAAATCGCTCTTACTATGAGCGGTATTTTTGGTGGTTGGCGCAATCATCTGGCAATCTGGATTACAGCTTTAGCAATTCCCGTGTTTTGGTTTGTACGCTTTGCCGAAGCAATTGTCTATCCGCCACTAACGTCATTAATTGGCTTGCCCAAATATCAAGCAAAAGACTGGGTCAATGTTTCGCGCCAGAAATTTGAAGGTTTGATTGGCTACGATCTAATTTGGTGTTTGTACTGCGACTGGATGACTGGTGTATGGTCGCTAGGTACGGAGATGTTGAGAAACGTAGAGTCATTTTGGTGTCCGATTCGCTTTTACTCCGATAAAAAATGTGAAAACTGCAAGCAAGACTTTCCCGATATTGAAAATGGCTGGATTGCTGCTGAGGGTAATATGGAACAAGTCTCTGAGTTACTGAAAGACAAATATGATGGTAAAGATGATTCTGCTTGGTTCGGTCATCCGTGTCGTCATAAAGATTCTTGAATATTAAGCAGCTTTATTTCCAAACTTTGATTATTTCAACACTTTTTATGACTGTACCAGTTTGAAATGCGATCGCAATTTAAAAAATTTATTTCAAAAAAAAGCCGATCGAAATTTCCCCGCCGCTTAAGCAATAAACAAAAAAAATCGACGGGGAAAAAAGTTTTTTAGACACGGACAGCCTTCATCTGCCCTTTTTCAAATTTATTCCACTTCGGCTAGTGCCTCCTCTTCTACTGGCGGAACTAAAGCGACGGCAGCGATCGCATCATCACCATCTAGTTTTTGTACTCTTACCCCCGTAGCGTTGCGCGACTGTTGCGAAATAGCATCTACTGCTTGACGAATCATAATCCCGCGATTGGTGATAATTAAAAATTCGTCTTCGGGATTGACTATATCGACGGCTGCCAGACAGTCTCCAGGAGTTTTGAACTTAATTGCTCTTACTCCCATTCCCGCCCGATTTTGCAGGCGGAATTTAGTAATTGGCACTCGTTTGCCATAACCATTGGTAGTAATAGCCAATACCCAGGGACCGCGATTGACATCTTCTGTAGTTAATTCTTCGCTTTCTTCATCATCGTCATCGCCGTTGGTGTCGATAGTTGCCACAATTTGGGCAGGAATGATATCCATGCTGATTAGTTCGTCTTGCCCTTTAAGCTTCATTGACTTAACGCCTTTAGTTGCTCTGCCCAAAGGTCGCAGTTGCCGATTGTTAGCCTGAAAATGAATTGCCATACCCTGACGAGTACCGATAATGATGCTGTCTTCTTCAGTTGCCAAACGTACCCATCGCAATTCGTCACCTTCTTCCAGACAAATAGCAATCAAGCCATTAGAACGAATATTGCTAAATGCCGACAGGGCGGTTTTTTTGATGTAGCCTTTAGCAGTTAGCATCACTAAATACTGCTCTTGAGTAAATTCGCTTACGGCTACGACGGAGGTGATTCTTTCCTCTTGGGAAATTGGCAACATCTGCACTAAGGGAATTCCTCTAGCGGTACGAGAGGTAGCGGGAATTTGATAGGCATTTACCGAATAAACTACGCCGCGATCGCTAAAAAACAACACTGTATCGTGATCGCAACAGGTCATGAAGTGTTTGACTACATCATCGTCTTTAATTTTGGCTGCGGCTTTACCTCTGGTAGCACGATTCTGGATGTCAAAAGTGCCTACGGGCATACGTTTGATATAACCTTGTTCGGTTAGTAAAATTACCGCCTGTTCGTTGGCGATTAGATCTGTATCTAATAGATCTCCTTCACCCTGAATAATTTCGGTACGTCGTGGCGTAGCATGAGTATTTTTAATCTCGGTAACTTCTGCCTGAATGATTGCCTCAATGCGTTCTCGTCTTGCCAAAATATCTTGAAAGTCGGCGATCTGACGCAGCAATTCTTCATGTTCTGCCTGAATTTTTTCTGCTTCTAAAGCTGTCAGTCTTCTTAGCTGCATCTGCAAGATAGCATCGGCTTGAGTTTGAGAAAAACTAAATCTGGCAATTAACTCTTCTCTAGCTGTAGCCGTATCGGCAGCACTGCGAATTAACTGAATAATTGGCTCGATATTTTGTAAAGCAATTAATAAGCCCTGTAATAAATGATCTCTTTCTTCGGCTTTTCGCAGTTGGTACTGAGTACGCCGAGTAATAGCTTCGATACGAAAGTCAATAAATACCTGTAAGAATTGCTTGATTGTCAGCAGTAGGGGTTCGCTGCTGACTAACGCCAACATATTCGCCCCAAAGTTAGCCTGTAGGGGAGTTTGTTTATAGAGATTATTGAGTACGACACGGGGATAAGCATCGCGCTTGAGTTCGATAACGATTCTCATCCCGTTGCGATCGCTCTCATCCCGAATATCGGAAATGCCTTCAATTTTTTTATCGTTAACGAGATCGGCAATTTTTTCAATGAGAGAAGCTTTATTAGTTTGATAGGGCAACTGAGTAATAATAATCGCTTCTTTTTCCTGTCTGCCTCTAGGGGCGATAGTTTCAATTGCCGCCACCCCTCGCATGGTAATCGACCCTCTACCCGTAATATAAGCATCTCTAATACCAGCGCGACCGATAATCTGACCACCTGTAGGAAAATCGGGACCTTTAATATATTGCATCAACTCGCGATCGCTAATTTCGGGATTTTGAATTAACGCGATCGTGCCTTCGATCAATTCGCCCAAATTGTGGGGGGGAATATTGGTTGCCATACCTACGGCAATACCAGAAGAACCGTTAAGTAGTAACTGGGGAACTCTGGCAGGAAGCACTACGGGTTCTTGTTGCGAACCGTCGAAGTTGTCGGCAAAATCTACGGTTTCTGCCTCGATATCTCGTAATAAAGCATCCGTAGCCAACGATTGCAGACGACACTCCGTATAACGCATTGCTGCTGGAGGATCGTTATCAATAGAGCCAAAGTTTCCATGTCCGTCAACCAAAGGATTCCGCATCGAAAAGCTTTGTGCCATTCTGACTAGAGCATCGTAAACAGCAGTATCGCCATGAGGGTGATATTTACCTAAAACTTCCCCTACTACACGAGCGCATTTACGAAACGGACGATCTGAAGTAAGCCCCAATTCGTACATAGCATAGAGAATACGACGATGGACCGGTTTTAGACCATCCCTAGCATCTGGTAAGGCTCGTCCCACAATTACGCTCATGGCGTACTCCAGATAGGAGCGCGACATTTCGTTACTCAGATCGGTAGGAATAATCCGTTCCTGGGAAGTGGTCATATAATAAAAAACTCCAAATATATGCCATAATTTGGATTAAAGGCTAATAAATTGCGTTTTTCTTCCTTTTTTAGCCGATAAAACCTAATAAAATTGCATTTTATTCTTAAATTTTAACACAAAACCCCCTGCTAATGCAGAACCTTGCAGGGTAGAAAGAACATACAATAGTAGACTTTTACATTTGATGAATGAGACAGATAAAGTAGAAGAAAAAGCCTATTTTCTTAACTTTTCTTTAACTTACGCAGTTTTATCAGCAATTGCTGAAACCATAACTGTTTGATGCGCCAAGAAGTCAAACTGGAAATTGAAGCGTAATTATCAGTTTGAAAGTCAAAAAAACTATTGATTTCTTTGAGAATAGTCTTCAGTCGTTTACTCAAGTGTTCTCGACGATATTCAGCAAAAAAAGACTCGGGTAAGCTAGATTTTTCGCTAGATTTTAATACGGACATAATTCGCTGCAAATCGTACTCTAAAGCATATCCAGCAATTTTGTGACAGTTAAAGCCAGGATCGAGATAGTCTGCCAAGCCATGATTGACGCTGGAAAATACCTGGCAGCCACAAGCTAGAGCTTCCAGGGGAGGCAAGCCAAACCCTTCACTAACGCCGCTTACTACCCAATATTCAGCAGAGTCGTAAAGATAAATTTGACTGCGATTGAACAAACCTGCTAGATCTTCGACATAACCTTCTAGAAGTTTGACACGACAGCGCGTTTGCAGGGCAGGTACTAATTGCTGAAGTAAATAGGCTGAAGATTTACGAGTTTGCACCAAAACATCAATATCTCGCATTTGATTTAAGTTGCGAAACTCATCGCCAATTTGATTGGGTAAATAAAAAATTAAATTATTTGCTGCTTGCTGTCCCCAATAACCCATCGTGTTGCGACTGACAGTAATTATGGGTATGTTCGGCGGCAGTCTGAAACCATAGCCCGAACTATGAGCGTGATAGATAAGATGATAATTATTTAATTTAGCTACTAGTTTGGGTACGTCAAATCCCCAACCAATAACAAAAATACTCGTTTTTAAATCGCTACGTTTTAAAACTTCTGCAATAAATAAATGTTCTGCTTCTTGTTGCCGATAGGTAACAATTTCTGCCTCACAAATTTGCGCTGCCAGATTATAAGTATTTAATTCTGCCCACAGCCCACCACCACCGAATTTACCTTTGGTTCCAGGCACTAAAAAGTAGAGTTTTCTCATGTAAATTTAGATCTTGCTTTTGAGAGTAACTACTGATATCGAGCCACAATTATCAATGGACAATCGATCGCTAAAAATTGACAATTAATTTGGTCTAAAACCTCTGTATCAACAAATAATAAGAAGTTAGCAGTCAACAGTAAACAGTGAATAATGAACGTTGATGACTGCTCATTGTTCATTGTTCATTGCTGAATCAGCTATTTCCAGCCAAATAATAAAAGTCGTTCCCAAAAAATTGCTATCTGCTGATAAATCATTAGGGCTAATTAGTTCGATTTCACCATGCATTTGCTCGATTAGCTCTTTAGCGATCGCTAATCCCAGACCGCTACCAGGAATATTTCCCTCTGCTTGAATACCGCGATAGTGACGCTCGAAAATACGTTCGCGATCTTGGGGACTAATACCGCAACCACTATCTTTGATAGCAAGTCCCAGCCATTCTCGCTCTAAATGCGATCGCTTACAGCTGGCAATCTCTACATTACCGCCAGCAGATGTATATTTTAAAGCATTATCGATTAGATTATTTAGAACCTCTCTCAATCCTTTAAAATCGCCATAAACTAGAGGTAATTCTGGTGAAATATTATTAGTTAGAGTAATATTTCTTTCTTCGGCGATCGCTTCTACCGCCATTAATAAAGGTTCTAAAATTTGGTTTAACTCTACTGTTGCCGATTTGGTAGTAGATTCGGGTAAGAGAAAGTTACTGCCTACAGTATCTTCTTCTAATAATGGGATAGAAGTCGCGCTAAGAGTCAGAGTTTCTCGTGGTTCATGTCGCTCTATTTCTCCTTCAAATTGTTCGAGCAATTCGGCGAAGCGATCGCCTTGTTTGAGAATGTTTTGGACGATAGAGCTGTCTTTTTCGGGTAGAGAATGCTTGAGCAAGAGCTTGCTAAAGGTTCTAATTGCCGTTAGGGGGTTGCGTAACTGATGTAACAAATCGTCTAAGCGATCGCGATCGAGTCGCCGTAATTTTTGTTGTGTCGCTAGTTGCTTTTGAGTAGACTGCTGTTGTAAATCGAGCCATCTAGCAATCGCCATAGTTCTGGCAATTTCTTCAACTTGTCCTAACTCTGTTTCCTGCCAGTCGCGATCTTTACGCTCGGCAACTAACAAACCAAAAATTTTTTCTTCATAGATTAACGGCAATAGCAATCGTTTGCCCTGAAAGTCCTCGCTCCATTGATTCATCGTAGCAGCAGCAAGAGAGTCGCGATTCTGAAGGGGTAACAAAGCTGAAGCAGTTGATAACTGGCTCGGTTGTTGCCAAATTTCCGATAATTTAATTGGCGGCAATTCATAAAAGCTGTGGCGATCGCGTTGCGGATAAATTGCAAAAGGAAAAAGTCGCTCTTGCCAATCTTTACCCAGTCCTGTTGTTAAATAGACAACACTACAAATATCACCTACTCTGTAATCTAATAAAGACATCTGAGATTGACACAGAGAAGCAAATTTGGCACTGGCAAGACGAGAATAAGACATACGGATTTGAAGGACTGCGTTTTCCAAAGGATAGCTCAAAATTGGCTTAAAGTTACGCGAAACGGTACTATTGCTTGCTAAGTAGCAAGCAATAGTTTCGCTATCGAGGGATAAAAATTGTAACAACTTTTATCTTGGCGAATTTCACAGCTAAATGTAAAGAAGTATTAGGAAAAAATTATCTCGTTTAAAAACATTAAGTTGCAAATAACGGCAACCAAAACCAGAATTTGCCATGATTTTGAGTTAATAGTTCTCGATACTGCTACTAGTGTACATGCTTGATTTTTTAAGCTTATCACGATACAATTTCGGAGTGTTCTGTAACTATGATTACAAATATTTAATAATAAAATAACTAGGAGGTAAACGGATTGGCAAGAAAACGCAAACGTAAGAGCCGCCGCCGCCAAGAGGGACGCAAGATATTAGAGCTAGTACCAAATTATAATATTGAAAGTGGCGAAGAAAAACCCGTAACAGCTGCTCGAAAATATATAGCTTCTCTCAATATCGTTCCCCCCGCTTTATTAATAGTAAAAAGAAACGAACACACTACAGATCGTTATTTTTGGGCGGAAAAAGGTTTATTTGGAGCGCAATATGTAGAAGAGAATCATTTTCTTTTTCCCAGTTTGCAAACAATTGACCTACACGAATCAGATAGACCTGCTATTGCTACGGCAATGAGACATTGAGCTATCTACAGACAACTTCAGGGAAAACCACAACTAATTTAATTAACAGGAGGTTATATTAAACCTCCTGATTTTATTTTATTACTTACAAGCTACAATAACAATACTACCGATCGGTGACTACTTGAAAAGAAGAATTAAGTTGTAGTTGAATCAATTCATCACGATGAGCGGTAACAGTTAAAATTTGTCTTTCCGCTTCAGGCGTTAGCAGCACTTTTTCCCAGCGCCCTGCTTTACGCCAGTAAAAAATTCCTGCAACTGGTGCAAATACCAGCAACAACCAGAACCAACTGCTAAAGGCGGGAAACAGCAACGCTAGCACCAAGGCAATACAAGATAGACCGACTGTTGCCAAAACTGTTAATAAGGTCGCTAAAAACCAGCTCGGTCGGACAAAACCTTTAAAGGCCAACTGTTTGGTAGCATCATTAACTTCTACAGGCTGATAGGCACGTGCTTCAAAATGCTCGCCCAGTCGCTCGATTAAAAGCTCCATAGACTCAACTGCTCGCAGTTGTATTTGCCGAGTTCGGTCTTTAACCGAAGCGCGAATAAAGAAAAATAATCCAATTACCATCAATAAGGTAAGGAAGAAAGTAGAAGCAGTAATTAGTGAGTTCACAATTTTAACTTAATTGGCGATTTCTCAAATAAATAATCGCTTATTTTCTATCTGTATAATAGTGATTGTAGTAATGGTAGCCGCGAGAACTGCGATTGACCTGGTTGGCAACTATACCCAAAACAGGAACATTATATACTCTGATATTATCAATGTTTTGCTTGAGTAGGGCGCGATCGGTAGTACCAATTCTGACTACCAATACCACTCCGTTGGTACGAGAAGCCAAAATACGTCCATCGGCAAATCCTAGTATAGGAGGAGTATCATAGATAATCAGATCGTAATCGGGTTCGCTTTTTAGCTTATCCATTAACTGCTGCATTTTTTGTGACGAAAGCAGGCGAGTGGGATCGGGAGGTATATCTCCTGCGGTAATTACCGAGAGGTTTTCCCACTGAGGTACTTTAATTATTGCTTCTTCTATGTTTAAACCCGTAGCCAAAATATTGCTCAATCCTGCTTTATTTTCAACTCCAATCCAGCGGTGAACCTGTGGACGACGCAAATCGGCATCAATTAACAGCACTTTTTGTCCCATTGCCGCCGCCGCTTGTGCTAAATGGCTAGAAATAGTTGATTTTCCTTCCGAAGGAATAGAAGAACTAATAACAATCGAACGAATCGAAGTATCCGAACCTAGTAATCTAATATTGGTGTTTAAGGAACGAAATGCTTCGATAAAAGGAGAAGATCCTTGCCAAGAACTAGGAGTTTCTGCACGATCGCTAGAGGCTGAAGTATTAATATTCAGGCTTTTGTTACCTATTTGCAATTGAGGAAAGCTGAATTTTTGAGTTTTAGCAGTTTCTAACTCGTCTAAAGGCTTGAGATCCGTTTGTACGGGAATTTCTCCAAGAATTGGCAACTGCACGCTTTCTTTTAATTCTTCCGTAGAATGGAATACGGGATCGAGACGTTCTGCTAACAAAGCCGTTCCCAACCCCAATAGCACACCACCAAATAAACCCAGTAGTAAATTTCGCGGTGGATTTGGTGAGACAGGATTTTCTGCCAAAATGGGGGGAGCAATTGTCTGCCAGGGAGAACCTTGTTTGGCTCCTTCAAGCTGTAGCTCCTCTTGAGCGGCAAGAAAGCGATTGAGACTTTCGGTTGCTACCATTAGCTCTCTTTCCAAGTCCGTGTATTGACGAGCGATGACTGGCATTAGCTCAGTTTGTCGTTCGAGTTTGGAGAGTGCACTTTTTAATGACTGTTCTCTAATAGTTAAAATTTGAATTTGATTGGCTGCTTCTATATATTGCTTGCTTAAATCTAGTCTTAGAGTGCTTGGAGAGGAAATATTAGATTTGTTGTCAATTAAATCTGATAGATTGTCGCCGAAAATTGCTCCTGCTTCTTTTTGCAGTAAAGGCAATAATTCATTTCTTTTATCTTGAAGTACTTGAATGTTAGGGTTATCGGGTAAAAAACGAGCCGACTCTTGGGCTAGCTCGACTTCTACTTCCTGTAGTCGATCGAGCAAGTTTTGGTATCGAGGAGATTCGCTGAGATAACTAGCAGCTAATGCTTCTTGAGGCTGCAATCCTAGCTGTTTCTGAAGCAAATTGTAGAGAGAGGTAGTTTCGTTAAGCTCTCCCTGAGTTTCAAAGTATTTATCTTCAAAGCTGCTTTGTTTTTCCGCTAAAAATACCGCTCTACCTTGAGGATCGAGCAAATTGTATTTTTGCCGAAATCTTTGTAGTTCAGCCTGCAACTCATCTACTCTAGCTCTAACTCTCGGTAGCTGTTGGTCTACAAAATCAATACCCTGCTTAACTTGAACTTTTCTTTCATCTATGGAATAAGCTAAATAAGACTCTGCGAGGCGACTGAGTACAAACTGAATTTTCTGAGGGTCTTCGTCAATATAAGATACCTCTAATATTTTGGTGCGATCTAACTGTTCGATTTCTAAAGGAGAGTCTTTAGGTATGATTAAATCTTTATATTCAAGTTCGGGATATTTTGCATTAAGCTCGGCAATTATTGGTGTTAATACTTTAGGACTTCTCAACACTTCTATTTGAGTTTCATAATCCAAACCAGACGATTCTTGAGACAAAATCTCCAAAGGACTGCTTTGTTCATCTTGAGTTACTGGTTCGACCAAGAGCTGAAAGCTACCTTTGTATATAGGCTCCTGAATAAAGGTCAAAATTGCTGAAACTATAGTCGAGCCGAGAGCTATAGCTAAAATTAGCCGCAACCGATGTTTGAATACAGTGGCAAGCTGACGTAGATCGATACTGTCTTCGTCTTCATCTATTGAAGTAGTGTTGGCAACAGGTAAAACATGGGCATAGCTGTGGTTGCCATTTTTGACTTCATTGCTATCGCCACGTCCATTTAAGATGGCTGAATAAACAGGACGGTCGGAACCTGTATCTGTCACGATCGCTAATCCTCACAACACAAATTAATTTTTGCTAGTGGCATAGTAACGTATTGCTGCCCCATAGTGCTGAGGCAACAATAGTAAATGATAGTAAATATTTGGATTAGAAACCAAAGAATAATCTAATTATGCCTAAAGCTCCGCCAATTGGGCTTAAAATTTTGCCAGCAGCATCTGTACCTTTGGTTACACCAGAGCGATTGACAACCACGACATCGTTATGGCGCAAGGTTGGATTAGTTTCGTCGTCGATACCCGATGAGAGATCGACCTTGATTTCCCGTTTATCCACTGTACCGTTGGGTTGTAGTCTAACTAATTCTACGTCACTGGTGTCGGCTCTTTGATTGTCAAAGCCGCCTGCTGCCAATATCGCTTGGTTTAAAGGAGTGTTGGGCTGTACTTGTTGCGCTCCAGGACTTGTTACTTCGCCGACTACGTTAACAGTAATCGTATCGCGAGCGTAACTAGCGGTTGCAATTAAATCTATGTCTTCCTTGGCTATAGCTTCAGCTTGAGGAATGACAATGCGATCGCCCTCTTGCAAAATTACGTCTTGACTTGTATCTCCTGACTGAATTAGTTCCCAAAGATTAACGGCAATCAGTTTTTCCGAACCGTCCCAAGCTTTACGATAGATTGCTACTTCTCTAACATCGGCAAGAGGTTTGATTCCTTGTGCCGCGCCGATAGCTTGAGTAAGTCTGGGAGGCAGAGATGGCTTGACATCATTGAGGTTATTATTGCCACTAGTAAGCTGTTCTGGTTCTACGGTGTGAGAACCAGGACGATAAACTTCTCCCACTACTGCTACGCTAATTGGTTCGTCTACCTGCAAACCAAAGCTAGCTTGAGACAACCTTGCTAGTTCTGAAGTACTAATTTCGTCAGTAGTAGGCACGAAAACTGTATCGCCATCTCGCAAAGAAATATCCTGTCTGATTGCTCCTTTAGTCAAAAGATCCCAAAGATTAGCGTTGAATACTACTTCTTTGTCTTTAATTGTTCTTTGGACTCTAACGTTACGTACATCGGCAATAGTATTGATTCCTCCTGCCTGCTCGATCATATCGGTGACAGTAGGGAACTTTTGATTTTCTCCAGTTAGAGGAACTTCGTAAGAACCAGGATTATCTACCTCTCCAGAGACAGCAATCTTGAGGGGACGAGGAGCAATCAGACCTACAGTTACAATCGGACGTTTGAGATATGTAGCATATTTCTTAGAAACCGCATCGGAAGTTTCTGCCAGCGTAAGCCCGCTAACATTTACTCCACCTACTAAAGGTAAATTGATCGTACCGTCTACTGCTACGGGATATTCACCACTATATTCTTCTACCTGAAAAATATTTAAGGCGATTCGATCGCCAGCACCGAGAGTATAGGCTGTTTCTTCAGTGGCAAATTCTGAGCTATCGCTAGCTGTAGCAGGAAGAACTGGACCGTCTACGGGACTAGATTCATCAGAATTTAATCTGGGTAAAGGCTTGGAAAAATCACCAATTGGCAAT
Organism: Myxosarcina sp. GI1; assembly: GCF_000756305.1. Taxonomy (NCBI): domain Bacteria; kingdom Bacillati; phylum Cyanobacteriota; class Cyanophyceae; order Pleurocapsales; family Pleurocapsaceae; genus Myxosarcina; species Myxosarcina sp. GI1. Next base: position 668,945 of record NZ_JRFE01000014.1, on the reverse strand, counting down.
CTTTCAGGAGTTGATGAGTCATCGAGAGAGTCGGGATCTTGTAACTCCAACGTATCGTTTTCGAGAGAGTCATTCTCTTGAGCGAGCGCGGGTAAACTAGCAGTTGTTAAAGCAAGAATTAGAGCGATTGCACCAACACGATTGACTTTTGTTAAAAATAATTTATACCAAGCAAATTTAAGATTCATAAAATAAAGATCGCGATTTTAAAACTACATTATTGCGACTAAACTATCATTATTATCTCTGTAAGTTAAAATGTCGAAAAAACAAAAGCAGAAGTTCCCTTATTTACTAGGTTCTAAATGGACTGCCAGACAAAAAACTTGGGGGTGGCGACATTTTCAGGTAGCCGATCGCCAAGATCGGGGTAAGTGGGTATTTGCCGAGATGGTTGCCTCCTGCGATTCTCAAACTCGTTTTTGGCTCAACGCCGCACAGCTTAAAGACGAATCTTTATGGCTGGCTGGTTGGAAAAGTTTGCAGGAAATAGAGCATTTAGAAACCGCTACGAGCGATCGAAACATTTATATTTAGTACCGCAATCGGCAAAAATACTAGTTCTTAACTTACTAACATATTTTTATTTACGTATGATTACTTAGATGTTAACACGCACCAAAAATAATTATGGTTTTATTTTAATAAAGCAAATTGTGCTTTTGATGAAGATTGTTTAAATTTAAAAACTGTCTATAAAATTACACGAACGAGAGAATTTACATAAAACCTTCGAGGTTTATAAACGACGAGCGATCGCACGATAGCTAAATGATAATGCTAAAAAAAAGCAGGCTACTTGTCGTCAAAAAAAGATATAAAGGTTTGCCGTTACATTTTAAATAAAACAATATTTAGCAATTACGAGATGGAAGAAATTCAAGCTTTACGAGGAACGCGAGATATTTTGCCAGATGAAGTTGACTACTGGCAAGCAATCGAAGCTGTGGTTCGGCAAATACTGGCACGAGCCGTCTATAAAGAAATACGTCCGCCAATTATAGAACAAACTTCGTTGTTTGAAAGAGGTATTGGCGAAGCTACTGATGTGGTAGCTAAAGAAATGTATACGTTTACCACTCGCGGCGATCGCTCGATTACTTTGCGTCCTGAAGGTACTGCAGGAGTAGTCAGGGCTTTTATTAGCAACAAACTCTACGCTCAGGGAGGAGTACAGCGTTTGTGGTATCAAGGATCGATGTTTCGCTACGAACGTCCCCAAGCTGGTCGCCAAAGGCAGTTTCATCAGATTGGGCTGGAGTTACTCGGCAGTGATGCTCCTCGTGCTGATGTAGAGGTTATTGCTTTAGCTACAGATATTTTACAGACTTTGGGTTTGAAGAGTCTCAAGCTAGAGCTTAACTCGGTTGGCACAGCAGAAGACCGCCAAAACTATCGAGAAGCTTTAGTTAACTATTTAACTCCCTATCAAAATGACTTAGATAAAGATTCTCAAGAGCGTTTAACTCGCAACCCGTTAAGAATTTTAGATAGCAAAGATCCTAAAACTAAAGAAATTGCTCGCAATGCTCCGAAAATAATCGATAGTCTCGGTAAAGAATCCAGAACACACTTCGATCGAGTTTTGCAGTTACTAAGAGATTTAGAAATTAAATACGTTATCAATCACTGTTTGGTTAGGGGTTTAGATTACTACACTCATACCGCCTTTGAAATGGTTTCAGATGAGTTGGGAGCGCAAGCAACCGTATGTGGCGGTGGTCGTTACGATGGCTTGGTTGCCGAATTAGGCGGTCCCGATACGCAAGCGGTAGGATGGGCAATCGGTATGGAAAGGTTGGTTTTACTGCTACAAAAATTACAAGCGGCTCCTTCCGAAGCTCCAGAATTTTATCTTGTTTCTAGAGGCGATCGCGCCGAAGCACAGGGATTAGTTTTGGCTCAAAAACTACGCGGTGCTGGTTTGAAAGTCGAACTAGACTTGAGCGGTAGTGCTTTTGGCAAACAGTTCAAACGAGCCGATCGCAGTAATGCTTTTGCCTGTCTGGTTTTGGGTGAAGCCGAAGCAGAAAAGGGAACTGTAAACTTAAAGTGGCTGTCATCGGGAGAGCAGCAGACGCTCTCTCAAAGCGAGTTACTAGCAACAATTGAGGAGTTAAAACTCAAAATTTCGCAATTAAAAACTTAGGTCGATAGCACTAACTTCGAGCTATAAAGTTAACTATAATTTGCTAAACTAAAGCACATTATTAGTTCATTAATACTATCAAACGAATTATGGGTCTTAATGTCGTCAATTTAGTCGGTCGTGCTGGTGCCGAACCAGAAATCATCCACTTTCAGTCGGGATCGATGTTGTGTAAATTGCCTCTGGCAGTAGATCGCCGCAGCCGCAACAACGATAAACCAGACTGGTTTAACTTAGAAATTTGGGGTAAAACCGCAGAAATAGCGGGTAACTATGTCCGTAAGGGCAAATTAATTGGCATTCAGGGATCTTTAAAAATAGATACTTGGGCAGACCGCAATAATAGCAGCATCCAGCGTTCTCGCCCCGTGATTAGAGTCGATCGCCTGGAACTTTTAGGCTCGAAAAATGATAGCGATTCTGGCATGGTTAGTGGCTATCCAGACGAATAAAAAAATTAATCGCGATTGCCTATGGTGGGTAGGTTTACTCATCGCCGCTCTAATTCTTTATGGATACAATTCAGGCTCTTTGCCCCTGAGAGATTGGGATGAAGGTACGGTAGCGATGGTGGCTCSCGAAATCTGGCGATCGCCTCTAGGTAGCAATATCTGGCTCTATCCTATGCTTCAGGAGCAACCTTACTGGAACAAACCGCCGTTAATTCACTGGTTAATTGCCGTTTCCTATAGTTGGTTTGGAGTTAACGAATGGAGTACGAGATTAGCACCTTCGGTAATTTCGGCGTTTTCCGTACCGTTACTCTATGGCATTGCTAGAGAAGTTTTTAAGTTTCGCCTTGAGGCAATTTGCTCGGCGTTGGTTTATTTAACTTTACTTCCTATGGTGCGTCATGGCAGATTGGCAATGTTGGATGGTGCGATCGCCTGTTGGTTTTGTCTGACTATCTGGAGTTTGTTACGGGGCAGAAGACAGCCCCCTTTTTATTTAGGCGTTGGCATAGGACTATGTTTAATTTGCCTGACTAAAGGCGCGATTTTAGGAATACTGTTGGGAGTAATTGCAGTTTTATTTGTTGTCTGGGAACAGCGCAGTCTTCTTAAAAGCAGTTATTTTTGGCTGGCGATTTGCTTGGGACTATTACCTGCCATAGTTTGGTATTGTTTGCAATATTGGCATTATGGCGCGGCTTTTATTAACAATAATTTGGGCAACCAAAGTTTAAATCGTATATGGTCTGATGTGGAAAACAACGGACAAGCACCTTGGTATTATCTGCTAGAAATTTCTAAATATACTTTACCCTGGCTGCTATTTTTACCTGGAGGAATCAAATTAGCTATCAAGAATCATCGTACTACTTGGGCTAGGTTGGCATTAGTTTGGGGAGGCGTTTATTTACTGGCAGTCTCTTTTATGTCTACCAAGCTTCCCTGGTACGTTATTCCTATCTATCCTGCCTTTTCCCTTCTAGTTGGAGCTAATTTAGCAAAAATTCGGCGATCGATTGGTAAAAATTTAGTTTATTGGCAAATAATAGCTTTTGGCATACTAGCATTGCTGAACTTTATTGCCAGTATTTTTTATTTTCGCTCTGACTCTGGCGATCGCTTACTAGGAGTTATTTTTATCGAACTGACGATCGCATTTTTAACGGTAGCGATGTTACTTAGTTTGAAATCTCGTTATTTTTTCGTGGTTTTAGTTGGTAGTTGGTACTTTGCGTTACTATTATTTTTCCACTCTTCTCATTGGATTTGGGAACTTGCTGAAGATTATCCCGTCAAACCAGTAGCAGCTATGGTCGCTCGACATACCTTACCAGAGCAAGTTATTTATGTCCGCTCTGAAATTTATCGTCCTTCCCTGGCATTTTACAGCGATCGACATTTAGTTACTGTTTCCGAGGAGGAAATGAGGCAGCTTTGGCTGAATGAGCCCACAATTTACGCTCTCGTACCTCAAAACAGCGATCGCCAGCTACTGTTAGATTTAAATAAAGTTGAAGTTTTAAATACTGCTTTAAAATGGCAATTAATAACTAAAAATAAAGATTTTCGCCAAATCAATTCTCAATAGCTACACTAATCTACTTAGTAGCCAAACAAATCGACTATAATTGCCGAGTGAATAGTGAAATTAAAATATGCTTTAGTACACGAATGGTTAACTCCGCAAGCCACAGGAGGCTCGGAACTAGTCGTTCGAGAAATTTTAAAGCATATTGAAGCCGATCTTTATGCCTTAATTGATTTTGAATCGGTCAATCCCGAAAGCTATCTCTACAAACGTGCGATTGGCACTACTTTTTTACAACATTTTCCCCTGGCACGTAATGGGGTGCAAAAATTCCTACCCCTCTTACCCGTGGCGATCGAACAACTAAATTTGCAAGAGTATGATGTAATTTTATCCTCATCCCATGCTGTTGCGAAGGGCGTTTTAGTCAAACCAGAGCAGTTGCACATATGTTACTGCCATACTCCAATGCGCTACGCCTGGGATCTAACGTTTGATTATCTACGGGGCGATCGCCTGGGACGAGGATTTCCAGGTATAGTCACTAGATACATTTTGCATCGCTTGAGACAATGGGATGTAGTTTCTGCTAATCGAGTCGATTACTTTATTGCTAACTCTAATCATACAGCCAGACGAATTTGGCGTTGCTATCGCCGTAAAGCCAAAGTTATTTATCCTCCCGTAGATCTAGCTAAATTTACCTTTCAAACTCAAAAAGAAGACTTTTATCTGACCGTTTCTCGGTTAGTCAGCTACAAACAAATTCAGTTAATTGTAGAAGCATTCAATCAGCTTCAAAAACCTCTGGTCGTAATTGGTGGTGGTTCGCAACTACAGCAAATTCGCAAACTAGCCAAATCTAATATTAAAATTCTAGGCTGGCAAAGCGATCTGGTAGTAAAAGAATATTTGCAAAAAGCTAAAGCTTTTGTTTATGCTGCTTGTGAAGATTTTGGCATTGCTTTAGTTGAAGCGCAGGCTTGTGGAACTCCAGTAATTGCCTATGGTAAAGGAGGTGCTTTAGAAACAGTGAAAGATATTSGAGCCGCTCCAGAAGGTACGGGTTTATTTTTTCAAAAACAGCAGCCAGATGATTTAGTCAAAGCCGTTGTAACTTTTGAAAAATTGCATACTAAAATCGATCGCGAAAACTGTCGTTTGCAGGCAATGAAGTTTGAACCGACGGTTTTTAAACAATCATATCTAGAATTTATCGAACGCTGTTATGAAGAGTTTCGATTACTCAGCTAAAAACAGCTTTCTGGATTTATGATTGAGACAGTGTGGTGTGATGTGATGTGAAGGAGTAAGATGACTGCTAACAGCCAACTTATTTCCGCCAAGCTCTTACAAAGTCTAGTTAGAAAAAGATTGCAGCCGCTAGTAGGCTCAAACAAACTGCTATCTAGTCTAGCTTTAGCAGCTTGGGACGGAAATTTTGCCAAACGTTTGTTTGATATTGTTTTTTCTCTATTCGTGCTAGTTGCTTGTTCCCCTATATGTCTATTTTTAATGACATTAATTGCAATTAGTTCATCAGGACCTATTTTTTACCGACAGCAAAGAATTGGTAAAAATCATCGAGTCTTTAGCTGTATTAAATTTCGCACGATGGTCGATAATGCAGATTCGATGTTAGTGACAATGATGAGTGATTCGCCCCAAATTCGTCAGGAATTTGAAGCCGATTTTAAATTAAAACAAGATCCTAGAATTACCAAAATTGGTAAGTTTTTGCGTTTGACTAGCCTAGATGAATTTCCGCAGTTTTGGAATGTTTTAAGGGGTGATATGAGTGTCGTTGGTCCTCGTCCCTTAGTGCCAGAAGAACTTTACAAATATGGTCGTAAAATCGATACCGTTTTGACGATTAAACCAGGAATTACGGGACTGTGGCAGGTATCTGGACGAAATGATATTCCCTATCCCAAGCGTATTAAAATTGATGTTTATTACGCTACTAGCCATAACTGGTTGCTAGATCTTTGGATTATCTTTAAGACTATCGGTATAGTTGTTTTTCCTAACAAGAATGGAGCTTATTAAATTAGAAAAATTATTAGACAGCGGTTGTTATATTCAGTTAAGTACAAATTCAGTTTAAGAGCTTATACTAATAACAAAAAAGTAAAGCGCAATACTTAAATAGATATTTAAGTATTTATTTGGCAACAAATAAGTTTGATGTTAAAAATGTTTAGTACGACTAGCAAGTTTCTGGATTAGCTTTTGAGTTATTTGTATAGCTCGACTATATGATAGAATAATGCGCTAGCAATACGGATAAGCCACACGCAAACCTAAAGCTTGTATTATAAAATACTTCAAAAACAGATAATGCTTATCCCGATTGATAGTGTTATGGCTTAATAACTGAAAGAACTAAATCCCACAATACGTACAGACAGAATTAAGAACAAAAATATGACAAAAACAAAAGTAGCTCTGATTACTGGTATTACTGGTCAAGATGGCTCTTACCTAAGTGAATTTTTGTTAGATAAAGGCTATGAAGTTCACGGTATTATTCGCCGCACTTCTACTTTTAATACCGATCGCATCGATCATATTTATGTCGATCCTCATAGTTCTGATGCCAAACTATTTTTACATTACGGTGACTTAACTGATGGTACTACTCTGCGTCGCATTTTAGAAGCAGTCAAACCAGTAGAAATTTATAATTTAGGAGCGCAGTCTCACGTACGTGTTAGTTTTGATTCTCCAGAATATACTGTAGATTCTGTGGGTATGGGAACCTTACGTTTATTGGAGGCAATCCGCGACTATCAGCAAAGAACGGGAATTGAAGTTAAATTCTATCAGGCAGGTTCTTCGGAAATGTTTGGCAAAGTGCAGGAAGTTCCCCAAAAAGAAAGCACGCCTTTTTATCCCCGCAGTCCCTATGCCTGTGCCAAAGTATACGCTCACTGGCAGACGGTAAACTATCGAGAATCTTACGATTTGTTCGCCTGTAACGGTATTCTATTTAATCATGAATCTCCCCGAAGAGGTGAAACTTTTGTCACGCGCAAAATTACTAGAGCGGTAGCTAGAATTGTTGAAGGTTCTCAGAAAAAGCTTTATTTGGGTAACTTAGATTCTAAACGGGACTGGGGCTATGCCAAAGACTATGTTAAAGCAATGTGGATGATGCTACAGCAAGACAAACCAGATGATTATGTGGTAGCTACGGGAGAGACTCATGAAATTAGAGAGTTTCTAGATATTGCTTTTGGTTACGTTGGTTTAAACTGGCATGACTATGTAGCTTTCGATCCTCGTTACTTACGTCCTGCTGAAGTGGATCTACTAATTGGCGATCCTACTCTCACCAAACAAAAACTTGGTTGGCAACTTTCAGTAACTTTTGAAGAGTTAGTCCAATTAATGGTAAATGCCGACTTAAAGACTTTAAATTTACCGCTCCCAAATACCAGACTTAAAGGCTCTGAAGATAACGCTCACATTCGCCGAACTTTTGCTCAAATTGTAGATTAGCATTTTGAGATAGAGTTTTACAAACGGCATATATTCTCACAATAAGCACAAGATCGAGACACTGGAAAACAATCGATAAATTTGACAACAATGCTAGATCTTATAAGCAAGCGGATTTTAGTTACGGGTGGTGCGGGCTTTTTGGGCAAGCAGGTAATCGACCAGTTGTGCAAGGCTGGAGCTAGTTTGGATAAAATTTCCGTACCGCGATCGCGCCGACTAGATTTACGCCAACTTGAAAACTGTCAGCAGGCAGCTGCAAATCAAGATATTATTATTCACTTAGCGGCTCACGTCGGCGGTATAGGCTTGAATCGAGAAAAGCCAGCAGAGTTATTTTACGATAATTTAATGATGGGAGCGCAGTTAATTCATGCTGCTTACGAAGCTGGGGTAGAAAAGTTTGTCTGCGTTGGTACAATTTGCGCCTATCCTAAATTTACTCCCGTTCCTTTTTTAGAGGACAATCTTTGGGACGGCTACCCAGAAGAAACCAATGCTCCTTACGGTATTGCCAAAAAAGCTTTACTAGTACAGCTACAGTCCTATCGGCAGCAGTATGGTTTTAACGGCATTTATCTCTTACCAGTAAATTTATACGGTCCCGAAGATAATTTCGATCCCCGCAGTTCTCATGTCATTCCCGCTTTAGTTCGTAAAGTACACGAAGCACAACAACAAGGGGATAAAAAACTTCCCGTTTGGGGTGATGGCAGTCCTACTCGTGAGTTCCTTTATTCTACCGATGCAGCCCGAGGCATCGTCATGGCGACTCAGAAATATGACGAACCCGAACCAGTCAACTTAGGAACTAACTACGAAATTTCCATCCGCGATTTAGTCGAGTTAATTTGCGATGTGATGAATTTTGAAGGCGAAATTGTTTGGCAAACCGATAAACCCAACGGTCAGCCCCGTCGCTGTTTGGATACGCAACGCGCCAAAGAAAAATTTGGTTTTGTTGCCGAAACTGAGTTTCGTCAGGGATTAAAAAATACTGTTGACTGGTATCGCCAGTATGGAGAATAAATTACTAATCTGCTAGTGTTTGCGGTCGCTCGATAAATTACTTCAATTTTCAGAAAAATTTGGTTTGCCGTCAAATTAAGATCGCGGAATGTTCGAGAATTTAAGCGAGCACTATTTCTAAACTGACTAATCTGATATTTTCAAAGTCATACGGGTGCAGAAGGACTCGAACCTTCAACCTACGCCTTAGAAGGGCGGTGCTCTATCCATTGAGCTATGCACCCAAAACTATCTCAGTTTTCTAGAGTGACGGCAATTCCTTATGACCTTAGTTTGAAAAGTCTTAGAAACGCAATATTTATTATACATAAAAGCCAAATTTTTAGGTGGCTTCTTTAGTTTTGTCTATTTACAAGCTACTATTCGTTGATAATACCTCTAGACTGTAAAAGACGCTTGCGTCTCTTACGAGCAATTTCTTGTAGATCGACATTGCGGTCTGTTTCATCAACAATTTCACCCGTCAATACTTCCAAAACATCTTCCAAGGTGACGACACCAGCAACACCGCCATATTCATCTAAAACTACCGCTAAATGCTCTCTGGTTTGCTGAAACACTTTAAGTAGTTTATCAGCTCTGATAGTTTCTGGTACAAAGTGAATGGGTCGTGCCAGATCGGCGACTTTGCACCCGCTTTCACCAGTAACTATAGCAGTTAACAATTGGTCTTTTAGTACCAAACCAATTGCGCGATCGATAGAATCTTCAATAACCAGAATACGAGTATGTTGCGATTGAATAATATCGTGCTGCGATTCTGCTAGAGTTAGATCGCCTTTAAGATAAGTAACGATAATTCTAGGAGACATTAAATCGGCGGCAGTCAAGTCGTTTAGCTGAAAGACGTGCTGGATCATTTCGGCTTCGTCGTCTTCAATTACCCCTTCTTGATAACCAATGTTGGCTAAAAATTTGATTTCGGCTTCGTTGGTTGTGGGAATTTTATTAGCTTGAGTAAACGGTGCAGTTACTCTTTCTACCAACCAGACTAATGGGGTAAACAAAACCGTTAATAATCTAACTGGTATGGCGATCGCTACAGCAATACGTTCGGCATAACGTTGGCTTAGGGTTTTGGGAACAATTTCGCCAAACACGATAATTAAAAAGGTTAAAGCTCCTGAAAATATACCCAGTAAAGTATCGCCCAGTTCTCTAGCTGCCAAACTACCAATCACGATACTACCAATAATATTAAAAATATTATTGAGAATTACGACTGTGGCAATAGGGCGATTAATTTTGCTGCGAATTTTGAGCAATGCCAAAGTAGCTGGTTTTTTTGACTGAGCTAGCTGTTTGGCTCTAATTAGAGATATTGATAAAATAGCAGTTTCCGAACCAGAACAAATTGCCGAACCTGTAATAACTACGATAACTGCAACAATTAAGCCAAACATATATTTTTTTACGGTATGCTAATAAGATTATTGTTTGCTGGCATCGCTACATTGGTTTGATAACTTTTTTAAAGTTTGGCTCGCTCATTTTTTTTACTGTGAAAATACAGTCGTCAAAATTTTTCTGGGAATCAACTTAAAATTTCTACTATACCAGTTTGACCGTTCATTCTTACTCTTTGACCATTTTTTAATAAACGAGTGGCATTGGGAATATCCATGACCGCAGGAATATTGTATTCTCTAGCGACGATTGCGCCATGAGACAGCCTGCCCCCCACTTCTGAAATTAACCCCCCAGCGCGAGCCAGTAGCGGCGACCAGCCCGCATCGGTATGGGGAACGACAATAATTGTTTGGCGATCGATGTTTGTTCCCGAACGCAAATTACATACAACCTTAACTGTTCCTTCTATCTGACCCGTACTCGTACCAATTCCCGTTAGCTGCTGCCGCGCCTTGAGAGCAGATAAAGTAGGCATAGATAGAGAATTGGGCTGACCATAAACTATGTAGGGAACGGCAGTTAATTCTTTTTCTCGTTGCCATCGTGCATTTCTTTGGGCAATTTGTTGGGAAAACTGATGCTTAAATTCTAAATCTGTTTCAATTTCAATTCGTTTTATTTCCTCAAAACTTAGAAAAAAGATGTCTTCCGTTACTTCAATCGCGCCTGAGCGTTGCCAGTAAGTTCCTAATGCCAAAAAGCTCCAGCGCAAGTAAGCTAGAAGTCGATTGTATATCTCGCTAACTTCACCTTTAAGATCCACTCGCGCTTGAATTATTTTAGTTTTCCACGAAGAATTAGAGCGATCGCTTGAGGCTCTAGCTTGTCTGCTTTTTTCACGATCGAAAAAATACTGTGCCAGCATCTCTCTAGGAATACTCGGCTTATCTTGCCACCGAGGAATAGAGATATCGGTAGCCGCTTCACTTAAATAACCATATTTATCTAACCAGATATTAAACTGTTCTAAAATGTTTTCCCCATCTGCATTTTCGGCAATATGAGCGAACAAAGAAGCAGAAGAGTCCATCGTTATCTGTTCTGAAGCCAATAACTTACGGATATCAGTTGCTAAATCTGCAAGCTCGTGCACTGCGGCTACTTCTGGAGTTTTGCTGTTATCCAAGCTGGTTTCTGGTACTTGTAAGATCGCTCGCCGTAACGCCAAACTTAGCGGCGCGAGAATACTATAGTAGGTTACTTTGGTAAGTACTTCTAGAATTGTTTCAATTCTAGATACTATTTCTGAAGCCGATAGTTCGCCGACTGTTTGAGCTTTTAATTCTTGTAGTATAGGAGCAAAGGTTTTTTGGCGATCGCGATCGAAATCTTTAATTAAGCTCAACTCCAGCCTTAACAATCTCCACAAACCAGGAAAATTTTTAATCGTAGATGTTAGCGGTGGTTTGCTAAATTTTGACCCTCTAGTCAAAAATTCCAAACTTTCCGAAGGTAAACCCATACGGCGAAAGATAGTACCTAACAGGGTAGCGTTAAAATAGGCACTGGAAAAATGCAGGGTTGCAGTCTGGTTAAAATCTAAATCTCGCGCTTTTTTGCCCAAAACTAAAGTAAACAACTGTCCCCATACGCCACAGGTTAGAGGCTGGTTGATCGACCAGGTTAAAGGAGGAATTTTTCCAGGAATTACTTCAGCAGCAATACGGCGAGTCCAGACTGGTTGAAGATTGGTAATAGGACGTACCTGCAAGAGCCACAGTTTTTCCCCATCGTAAGTCCATTCGATATCTTGTGGAACACTTTCAAATAAGTCTTCCATTTCTCTAGCTAGTAAAGCTACCGACTCTAGCAAATGTCGGGGAATGATAATTGTAGAATCATTATTGTCTGCTTCTGAGATAGTAATTTCTGTCTGAGATAAGCTATCAGGAATGGCAACGCAGTATCTTTGAGGGGTAAACTTTCCCGACACGACTTTATTCGCCTCTCCTGGTAAAGCTTCGATCGCTACACTATCATTAAAACTATCTATGGGGTCGCGACTAAAAGCCACGCCGCTAAACTCACCTTTAACTTGTTTTTGCAACAAAATTGCTAGAGATAGATCTTTTTGAGAGCGGTTTTGTCGATATTCGATGGCGTTGCTCTGAAAATATGAGGACTGACATTCTAAAATTGCCTGTTTCAAAGCCATCGAATTGGTAACATTTGCTATGCTAAGATACTGTCCTGCTGCCGAAGCAGTAAGTGAATCTTCACCAACGGCAGAAGAGCGCACGATTAATGGTTCGGCTACAGAAGGCTGCAAATACTCTACTAAAGGTTGGAAATCTTCTCCAGGAGCTAGAACCCAGCCTTGGGGTACGTCATAACCCAATCGTTTGAGCAAGGAGAGATTGGCAGCTTTATTACCTACTTTATTGGCATTTAGTTTACTGTCTAAAGTAACTATATTTTTGTCCCCCTGAAAAAAGCGAAACAGCGATTGAGTATCTGTTTGTCCTGCTGTAGCGGCTAGATCGAGATCGTCTGGTATTTGTGTATAAATCCAAGCGAGTAAACCACCTAAAATAGCCGCTGCGATCGCGTATTCTGGTTCTTGAGGATGTTGCAAACCAATAATAATCGCCAGCAGTATTAAAGCACCAAACTTTCCCATTTGGCGATCGCGAATAACTGTAAAACTAACCAGGCTAATTAAAAATATCAGTCCAGCAGCTAATAAGTCGTGAGTTATTATTCCCCAAACTGCGTTTGTAGTTCCCGCACTTTTACCAAGCCAATATCTTCCTGCAACTAAAGCAACTATGGCAATTATTTCCCACACCGAACCATTGGGGAAAAAAGCACGCACCAGCAATACAGCGATAATTCCTTTCGCAGCTTCTGAGAGTACTGCTAGAATACCAGCTAGTTTGCCACCATGATAAAAAGCTGCGGATACAGAGATGTTGCCCGTACCGAGTTTGCTTAGTTGCCGACCAGTAATAGCATAGGTCATCCAGTCAATAAGGGGTAATCCACCTATAAGGGGACAAATTAACAAGATAACTAGAGAACCCCAGATTGGTGTGAGGTTCATTTAACTAAATCCATACTCATACAGTCTTCAAACATATTTCCCTATTGTAACTTAGTCTTGGGAATGGCACTTTTGTAGTTATCCAAGTCATTTAGTGCTTACTAGATTAGAGAAACAAAAAAAATTCTTATTCGCTTGTTTTTGAGGCGAGCATCTTGTCCTCTTTTTTTTTAGCAGGAACGGGATCGTAACCACAGGGATAAAAAGGATTGCATTTTAAAATACGCTTGAAAGCCAACCAGCTACCTTTGAAGGCACCAAATTTATCGATCGCTTCTAAAGCATATTGAGAACAAGTCGGTTGAAAACGACAGCTAGCAGGAAACAAAGGAGAAACAAAACGACGATAACCAACAATAAGTGCGGTCAAGATAATTTTCATAAACATAATAATAGCAAATTTGCTACTGCCAAATATTCAAAGTTTTTGGCTGGTGCCTGACTGTTTGCTCGTTTTTATTTTAAGCGATCGCGCTTATTAAAACTTAATAACGTGCTTAGGGACACCGCTCTCTGATAGACTTTTGACTTGAGTAGGCATAGCTTTGCCAGCAAAAAATATGCAGTTATAGAGGATACAAAACGTGGAAAACACTCTAGGTTTAGAAATTATTGAAGTAGTCGAACAAGCAGCGATCGCATCTGCTAAATGGATGGGTAAAGGGGAAAAAGACACCGCCGACCAGGTAGCAGTAGAAGCCATGCGCGAGCGCATGAACAAAATTTACATGCGTGGTAAAATCGTTATTGGAGAAGGAGAGCGAGACGATGCACCAATGCTATATATTGGCGAGGAAGTAGGTATTTGTACTCGTGAAGATGCAGCAAACTATTGTAATCCCGACGAACTAATTGAAATTGATATTGCGGTCGATCCTTGTGAGGGAACTAATTTAGTTGCCTATGGACAAAATGGTTCTATGGCAGTACTCGCAATTTCAGAAAAAGGTGGATTGTTCGCCGCTCCAGATTTTTACATGAAAAAATTAGCCGCACCTGCTGTAGCTAGAGGTCATGTAGACATCAACAAGTCGGCAACAGAAAATCTCCAAATTCTCTCAGACTGCATGAGTCGTTCTATTGAAGAACTAGTTGTAGTGGTGATGGATCGCTCGCGTCATAAAGACTTAATTAATGAAATTCGCGAAGCTGGAGCCAGAGTTAGACTAATCAGCGATGGTGATGTTTCAGCCGCTATTTCCTGTGCTTTTGCTGGTACGAATATTCATGCACTTATGGGTATTGGTGCCGCACCAGAAGGAGTGATTTCAGCTGCAGCAATGCGCTGTTTAGGCGGACATTTTCAGGGACAGTTAATTTACGATCCAGAAACAGTTAAAACAGGTTTGATTGGTGAAAGCAAAGAAAGCAATCTTGCTAGATTAAAAGAAATGGGTATTGAAGATCCTAACAAAGTTTACAATGCTGAAGAACTAGCTGGTGGTGAAACAGTTTTATTTGCTGCCTGCGGAATTACTCCAGGAACCTTAATGGAAGGAGTACGCTTTTTTAAAGGCGGTGCTAGAACTCAAAGCTTAGTTATTTCTTCTCAGTCTAAAACCGCTCGTTTTGTAGATACCGTACATATGTTCGACCAACCAAAAAGTTTGCAACTACGTTAGTTTGGAACTCGAAAGCAGTTTTGCTGGCTAATCATCTTACTCGTGTCTGAAAACAGGACAATTTATGCCCGTTTGGTATTGGAATCTGGAAAGTTGGACATTCTGGCTTTCAGATTCTCAACCAACGGCTCGTTTGATGATAAAAAGCAAGCAAACAAAAAAATAAAGTTAAAAGGTTAATTCGTTAGCAAATCGAATTTGCCTTGACTTTCGATCGAGCTATGCCTAGGTCATAGACCCCCATAAATAAATTTTTAAAATACATTTAAACCTGCTATTTATAGCAAAATTAACTTAAAACACATGAATATTATAGTTGTCGGTTTAAGCCATAAAACTGCTTCTGTAGAAGTTAGAGAAAAATTAAGTATTCCAGAAGCACAAATAGAAGATGCGATCGCACGTTTGCAAAGTTATCCTCATATTGAAGAGGTTGCTATTATCAGCACCTGCAATCGTCTAGAGATTTATGCCATAGCTAAAGGAACCGAAGCAGGTGTTACAGAAATCTGTCAGTTTCTCTCTGAAAAAGCCCAGATCCCCCTGCACAGACTAAGAAAAAATTTATTTATTCTGCTGCGAGAAGATGCTTTACGACATCTTATGAGGGTAGCAGCAGGATTAGAAAGCTTGGTTTTGGGAGAAGGACAAATTCTCGCCCAGGTAAAAACCACCCACAAATTAGCACAAAAATATCGCGGACTAGGACGCTTGCTAGACCGCTTGTTCAAACAGGCTATTTCTGTAGGAAAAAGAGTTCGCAGCGAAACCAGTATTGGTACTGGTGCTATGTCGATTAGTTCTGCGGCTGTAGAATTAGCTCAAACTCAAGTTGAAAATCTGGCACCATACAGTATTACGATAGTAGGAGCAGGCAAAATGGCTCGCCTGTTGGTTCAGCACTTGTTGGCTAAAGGAGCGACTAAAATTTCAATCGTCAATCGTTCTCATCGGCGAGCACAAGAACTAGCTAATAAATTTTCTCACATAGACATGAAAATTTATCCTATCGCCGAAATGATAGGGGCAGTTGCTAACAGCGATCTAGTTTTTACCAGCACTGGCGCTACAGAACCAATACTCGACCGAGCCAAATTAGAACGTCATCTTTTCCCAGAACGTTCTTTGATGCTAATTGACATTTCCGTACCGCGAAATATTGCCACTAACGTTAGCGAGATTAGCTGTGTCAACTGTTTTAACGTAGACGATCTCAAAGCTGTTGTTGCTGCCAATCAAGAAAGCCGTCGCCGAATAGCACTTGAAGCCGAAGAAATTATCGAACAAGAAGTAGCTAATTATATTTTATGGTGGCGCTCTTTAGAAACTGTTCCTACTATCAGCTGTTTGCGTAGTAAAGTAGAAGACATTCGCGAGCAAGAGTTGGAAAAAGCTTTGTCTCGTTTGGGTTCGGAATTTGCTGAAAAACATCAGGAAGTAATTGAGGCTCTTACTAGAGGAATTGTTAATAAAATTCTGCACGAGCCGATGGTACAGTTGAGAGCACAACAAGATATTGAAGCTCGCCGTCATTGTCTTCAATCTTTACAAATGTTGTTTAATTTAGATACCGAAGAAAAATTTAGCTGAGTATAAAAAAGTAGAGCAAAGAATTAGTTTTTTATAATAATCTTTGCTCTATTTTCTAAAATTTATTTATCGGTATAAATAATAGTTTTTTAGATAGGTATTTGCACTTTAGTCTAAACTTTCAGTACTATATTATAATTAAAGTACACGATCTCGGTTTTTGCTTTTTATACTAATGAGGTACAAACGGTCTCTTATTATAGCTCTAATATACTTTCAGAATTTAGTATCTATTAGCTAGTCTTTAATAAAGACTGAGGTATACCTTAAATAAACGAGAACTTCTATTAAATTGATTTAATCCTTACCAACTCTTGCACCAATATCCTAACCAAGGAACGGCATAACAGCAATCTCCTACTCCAGGAACGGAAACACAACTTGCCGCATTAGTATTTGTTTTAACTTCGTTAATAGCTTTAGCTGGTATTGCATTAAAACCAATAATACCGACAGTTAATAAAGCACAAGCAAAATAATTTTTCATTTTTTTTACTCCTTACTAAATAAATAGAAGTAAATAAACCTTTAGTTTGTTAAATGCAAAATGGCTATTAAAACTTCTATAGTCAGAGTATAAAGTAAGAAAAAAACTTAATCTGTGACACAAATCATAGTAACTATAAGATCGCGATCGAATATCGAAAGTAAGTTTTGCTCGTTTGCCTACAAAATAGTTATTTTTTTGATAGACATTTTTTTTGTCTTTCATCGAGCCGATGTTCGATTGACTGCCACTGTTTTTGAGAAATTTGGCGACACGTCCACATCACCTTTGGGCGGTCAGAAGTATAACAAAAGGTTAATGAAAATCTCTCGCGATTTATTGGAGGACTGGCACGATGAAAAATAATACTAGTATCAATCACTATCAAGGTACCTGCATTACCAATACAAGTTTGCCACTGTGATTTTGGTATTGCTGACATCATCTCGTCGTCGGAAAGATAACCCAAATTATAATAATTTAGAGTTTTAATAGCCTGAAAAGAAGAATCTTTGTGGATGTGTTCTAAAGGTCCTCCGTCAACATCAACATCGTTCAGGTAGATAATAACCTTAATAGTATGGCGATCTTCCCAATCTAAGTGCCATTTTCTAACATCTGCTTGTTTACCGTCTGTAAAATCTCTGCGAATTGCTAATCCTTGATAAATTACTGGCAAACCAATATAGTTTTCAACTAGATTGAGTAATTTTGTTTCTAAAGCCCATAAAAAAATTTCTGGAAAGTTAGCTAAATAACCTGTGGTAATACTCACGCTATGCTCGTTACAAATTAAATTTTTATTTTTACTAAATCTAATTTGTGACAGTTGCTCTGCCAAACTAATAGCCGAATCGAACATTATATTGCTGAAAGGTAATCCTAATTTTTCTATTGAAGTTATATAAATACCGTCTTTCTTCAAAGTTTTAAGTATTTCGAGGTCTTCTGAATTTAATTTTGGCAAAAGAGGGGTATAATTCTTGATTCGTTTCTGAAGCTTTAACTCTAGCTTTGTTTGCAGTACTGGAAGGCGATTTATTACTCGCATAATTTTATATGGAGTATATTTAATCTTATAGTAAATAGATTTTAAGTTATTAGAATAGTTCATATATAAATTTTTTAAACGGTTACTTAATTTGCCAGAGAATGAAAATAATATAAATTATGAATATTTAATTGTTATTTGCTCGATTTCAATTGTCTAAAATATTATTAAAATCAAAGTGTCTTTTAGACTATTTTAGAAATTTTTATACTTTAATCTTTTATGGTTTTGTAGATAAGCATAGATGAGGAACTCTAGCCAAAAAAAATCTTGTATTTGAAATATAAAAACAGCGAGTATCAAACACAGCTTGACTACTGAATTTTTTTGTAGCGTATAAAAAGCTAAATCAGCGATCGCCGCAACTAACTATTAAAAAATTTGTTGTATTTACGAAAGTTTACTTGACGAAACGTAAGGCGATCGACTAAAACCTTGATGGAAATTACGATATATTCATCTGTTTCACCTATCTACTCGATCGAGCTACAATGAACAGCCAACAAAACAACAAACAGAAGCATAACCTTTTCTTGAATCTCCGTTCGTTCGGATAATACAGTTTATTGTACTTTGTTTGTATTCTTAAATTTTGTTAGTAGCTAAACGAGCTTGATAGGTAAATCGGCGTTGTTCGTGGTTCTAAAGTTAATACTTTAGTTCTGAGATTATATCTTTTTCTCTTGCTTACTACTTACTCTACATATGAAATCAGTACGCTCTTGTTTTAAGTTCCTCGCTATGGCAGCTACAGTTGCTACTCAAATTGGTACTGTCGCTCCTGTTAATGCAAATACTGCCATTCGTTTAGACCGTCAACTCGATGCGATCGATCTTTATGTTCCTCCTCCAGAAAAATCTACCCCAGGAATTTGCACTGCCTATATCGAACCCATTATCGATCGCATTTTGGAAAATCCTGCTTTATCCAGTGGTAAATGGGCAATTTTAGTTCAAACTTCTGAAGGTGACACTCTTTATAGTCGCAATCCCGATTCATATATGATTCCCGCATCTAACATGAAGCTGTTAGTAACTGCGGCTGCCCTACAAAAGCTTGATTTAAGTGGTAATATACGCTCTACATCAATTCGCGACTGGATTACAGTTACGAATCTTAGAAGTGATAATGCCTATGCAGAAATATTGTTACGTTATTTAGGCGGTTCTCAGTCAGTAGGAGAGGTTTTAACTTCTTTAGGAATCGATACCAACGGTTATCGTCTTCGAGATGGGTCTGGTTTATCTCGAAACAACTTGGTTACTCCCAGAACTCTAGTTTCTATTCTTAGAGCTATGTCTCACGCTAAAAACAACGATGTTTTTTTTACTTCTCTTCCAGTTGCGGGAATTAGTGGAACTCTCAAAAATCGCCTTCGTGGCTCCCTCGCTGAAGGTACTGTTCATGCTAAAACTGGGACATTAAGGGGCGTAAGAGCTTTGTCTGGTTATATAGACCACCCAGAATACGGCGATCTTATTTTTAGTATTCTTACCAATCAACCTCAAGATAGCTCTAACTTAGCTGTAGTAGAGGCTATTGACGAAATTGTTTTACGATTGGCTACAATAAGTAGTTGTTCGTAAAACAATAAAATACGCGAATTTTGTTAAGTATTGTGACAATAATGCCGTCATGCTGTCTTGCCATCTTGACAGAAAACTATTAAGTAGATAAATTGATTTACATACCCGGGTAATTAATAAATTTAGTATTATGCAAAACAAGCAGAAAGTAACCTTATACATTCCTCCAGAACTGCATAGAAAACTCAAAATTAAAGCTGCGCTAGACATTGAATCTATGTCAGCTTTAGTAGAGAGAGCAATTTCTTTTTATCTACACCATCCAGAAAAGGTGGAAGAAGTAGAGTTGATTCATGGTAAGACGCATCAAGTGCACTTTTGTCCCGAATGCGATAGTGCTTTAGTTATGCGCGACGGAGAAATGGTTTCTATCAGCGATCGCGAGGGAGCAATTGCCGAAGAAATTCCTTTAGAGGTAAGAAGCAAAGTGGATACTTCCGAGCGAGATATTGATATTTCTAAATCGGACAAATCTCATGGGGAAACTTTAGTATCTTGTATCTGATGTATACAGATAACCTCAACCAGGCAAGGGTCAAACCACAAAAGTAGTAGTCGTAATATCCAGGTCGATGTGTTATGAAAGAAGAGCTTAATATCCTCGTACAGGCTCAATACCCCCTAATCTATCTCGTTACACCAGAGGAAGAAAGGGCAGAGCAAGCAATATCTAAGATTGCTAAAAGCAATACCGAGCATCGGCGTGTCTTTGTGTGGACTGTTACCCACGGCATTGTTGAGTACGGTCAACCCCGTCAAATGACCCAGCATAATACTGTTTCGCCAGAGGCTGCAATAGAGTGGGTAATTCGGCAAAAAGAACCTGCTATCTACATATTCAAAGATTTACATCCTTTTATTGACGGTCCCGTAATTACTAGATGGTTGAGAGATGCCGTTTCCAACTTTAAAGGAACGGAAAAAGCCATTATTTTGATGTCTCCCCTACAGCAGATACCGATCGAGCTAGAGAAAGAAGCGGTAGTTCTAGATTTTCCCCTTCCAAATTTATCAGAACTCGACCGAGTTCTCTCAGCAAGATTGCAAAAAGGAAAAAATAGTCGTTTAACCACAGAAACTAGAGAAAAATTACTTAAAGCAGCTTTGGGATTGACTAAAGACGAAGCGCAAAAAGTTTATCGTAAGGCACAGGTGAAAGCAGGTCGCTTAACCGAAAATGAAGTAGAAATTGTACTTTCTGAGAAGAAGCAGTTAATTCGCCGCAACGGCATCTTAGAATATATCGAAGAAGATGAAACTTTAGATTCTATAGGCGGATTAGAAGAATTAAAACGCTGGTTGAGACAACGTTCCAATGCTTTTACCGAAAGAGCGAGAGAGTATGGACTTCCCCAACCAAAAGGAATGTTAATTTTGGGCGTGCCTGGATGCGGCAAGTCGTTAATTGCTAAAACCACTTCTCGCCTCTGGGGACTGCCATTACTTCGGCTAGATATGGGTAGAGTTTACGACGGTTCTACCGTCGGTCGTTCTGAAGCCAATCTTCGTAATGCGCTTAAGACGGCAGAATCAATCTCGCCAGCAATTCTGTTTATCGACGAACTAGATAAAGCTTTTGCAGGTGGTAGTGGTTCGGGAGATTCCGATGGCGGTACGTCGAGTCGGATTTTTGGTTCCTTTCTCACCTGGATGCAAGAAAAAAAATCTCCTGTATTTGTAATGGCTACAGCCAACCGCATCGAAAGGCTACCAGGGGAATTTCTCAGAAAAGGTAGATTTGATGAAATTTTCTTCGTCGATTTGCCTAATCCCGAAGAAAGACAAGATATTTATAGAATTCATCTAGGTAAAAGACGTTCTGATATCGATCGCTTCGACTTAGAACAGCTAACCAAAATTTCCGAAGGTTATTCTGGCGCGGAAATCGAGCAAGCAATTATCGCCGCTATGTATGATGCTTTTGCTCAAGATAGAGAGTTTACGCAGTTGGACATTATCGCTGCGATTAAAGCTACTCTACCTCTTTCGCGGACGATGACCGAGCAGGTAACGGCTCTAAGAGATTGGGCAAGACAAAGAGCCAGACCTGCATCTGCCTCCGTTGCTGAATATCAGCGACTGGAGTTCTAACAGGCTTTCTTCTGTAACGCGTTTGCAGAAGCAAAGGCTAGCATAAGCTAGCAGTTTATAAAAACCGTCATTTAAGACGGCGTATCGAGTTAAATGTTGTTGTTTACTTAATCTCTTCTACTGGAGGAAATCTTATGTCACATTTTAGCACTCTACGCACTAAAATCAGCGATGCTGAAATCTTAACTAATTCTCTTAAAGATCTTGGTATTAACGTAAAAACTAATGCTGACGTACGCGGCTACAACGGTCAAAGACTACGTGCTGACATCGTTGCAGTTCTAGACGGAGAATACGATCTTGGCTGGTCTGAAAACAGTGATGGTACTTTTGACCTAATTGCTGACCTTTGGGGTGTAGCTAAAAAGCATAATCAGACCGAACTAATTAACTCTATCAACCAAAAATATGCCGTGAATAAGACTTTAACCGAAGTCAAGCAACGCGGTTTACAAAACGCCAACGTCAAATTAGTTCTTCAATAAAAGAATTTGATTTGAAGCGCGTTCCCCAACTAAAGGGTTGACTCAATTGAAGTCAACCCTTTTTCGTTTTAACCGCTTCGCGGTAGCTTTTAGCTGTAAGCCTGTTTTTAAAGGACGGACGGTATATTAAAGGAAAAACGTTAAAGAAGAATGAAAAATAACTTCATCCTTCTTCCGTCTTCCTTAGTAGTGATTGCCTACTTTACGGTGATGCACTGCGGTCAAACCATCAAGATCGGAAACTCGACCAGTGGTTACTTTGCTATAAACAATCCAGTGATCGCTACATTCCATGCGACTTTCTACTTGACACTCCAGATAAGCTAAAGCTTCAGTGAGAATCGGAGAACCGTTGCTAGCAGTTTGAGTGTCAACTCCTGCAAAGCGATCTGCACCTGGTTTAAAACGTTTGAGAAAATGTTTCATCAGGCTTTGATACCTACCTTCTTCGAGGATATTTAACACGAAGCGATCGCCTACCTGCATTAAAGATTCGATCGCGCGATCTTTGGCGACTGCAATAGTCAGACCAGGAGGAGTAAAGCTAGCTTGAGATACCCAGGATGCCAACATCGCACTCCTGATATCTCCTTTAGTAGCAGTAATAATATACAGTCCGCCACTCAAACGTCCCATAGCCTTATCGAGATCGCTATCGAGAGACTTCATTTGCTTGACTAGCTTTTCGCGATTTAATAGCTGTCCTAAATCGGTTCCCGACTCTTCACACAGTTGATAGATGGCTTCGTCGGGAGTATCTTTGACGCGAATTGAAGGAAAAGCTTTTTTCAAACCAGCATCGCGAAACTTAGTTAGTAAGGGGTCTATTGGTTCGTCATCATCGCCATAAGATTCAAACATGCCAATAACCTGCTTTTCTTTCGCTGCTGCCAAAACCGTACCCAGATTGGCGGCAATTTCCGATTGGCTATTGCTGCCAAGAGGGGGCATACCCAAAACCAAACCAGTAGCGCGAGATACTAGTTCGTGAACTTCGTTATTTTCTGCCGAACGTAAATCGACCATTTCTACCGCCACTTCTGTTTTAGTAATACCTCTGGCAATAGCTTGGGACAGGCGATCGCTGTAACCGTAGTCGGAGACATAGAATACCGCTACCATCTTCTCGGCTTTAGTTTGGGCTTTACTCCACTTGCGATAGCGGTCTAACAATTCTTTGAGATGATGGGAGAGTAAAGGACCGTGACCGTTAGCAACCAGTTCGATTTCTCCCAACTTATCCATACGTTTCATTGCTGAAAGTACCGAACGGGCATTAGGAGCCATCAAACAGTCATAATAAAAACGATAGTCTGGTTCGATCGCCTTTAAATCTTCATCGTAAGTTGCCTCGGAACAGTAGTGCATCCCAAAGGCATCGCAGGTAAACAGAATACCAGTAGCGCGATCGTAACTAAAAATAGTGTCGGGCCAGTGTAGATTGGGTGCGTTAACAAATTCAATTACGTGACCTTTACCTAAGTCAATGGTATCGCCGTTTTTGACTACTTGTTTTTCAAAAGGTCGATGAATTAAATCTTCCAGAAATTTAATCGCTACTTTGGCAGCGACTACCGTAGCTTGGGGTGCCATTTCTAAAAAGTCTTTAACCAAACCACTGTGATCGGGTTCGGTATGACTGATAATTAAATAATCGATTTTTTGGGGATCGATCAGTCCAGTAAGAGTATCAAAATAAAGCTGGCGAAACTTAGCGTGAGAAGTATCGACTAAAGCCGTTTTATCGCCACGAATTAAATAAGAATTGTATGTAGTACCATTTTGTAAGCCAAATTCTATATCAAAGCGATCGCGATCCCAATCGAGAGAACGAATAGCCGTAGTATCGGGAGTTATCTCTGCGGTTTGCATAGTTAACCGCTTCTGGGTTTTAGCTGGTGTCGCTACCATATCCCCTCTCTATATTTATAAAATCTTCTTTATTCTTCTTTATTGTGACA
Source organism: Myxosarcina sp. GI1 (assembly GCF_000756305.1). Lineage (NCBI taxonomy): Bacteria > Bacillati > Cyanobacteriota > Cyanophyceae > Pleurocapsales > Pleurocapsaceae > Myxosarcina > Myxosarcina sp. GI1. Next base: position 644,956 of record NZ_JRFE01000014.1, on the reverse strand, counting down.
CGGCTCGTTTGATGAATGCTTAGTAATTACTAATGCCAAGTAGAAAAAAAATAAATTATTTTAAAACCAATAAAAAATCCCACGTTACTAAAGCGCGGGATAAAAGTTTAGATCGAGAATTAACTAGGTTTTAGTTGCTAGCTGGAATTTGAGGAATAATAGCAGCAGTTGCATTTGGTTTAAAGATATCGGCTTTTAACTTATTTTGTTGTTCCTGTATGGCAATTACTGGTAAAGCACCGCGTACTTTGGTAGCAACTTGCACTGTTTTGAGATCGTAGGTGTTAGTTGCGAGTCTGGGATACAAACCAATACCGATAATCGGAATTAACAAACAAACGGTAATAAATATTTCGCGAGGCTGTGCGTCTGCTTGCCAATCTAACTGAAAATTGGGCTTGCTGTCGCCGTAAAAAACCTGACGCAGCATTGACAAAAGATAGATTGGAGTCAAAATTAAACCTACAGCAGTTAAGAATGTTACGCCAACTTTAAATGCCGTACTGTAAGCATCACTGGTAGCTAACCCTAAGAAAACGGTCAATTCCCCGACAAAACCGCTCATTCCAGGTAAAGCTAAGGAAGCCATCGCTCCTGCGGTAAATAGGGCAAAGGTTTTGGGCATCGCTTTTGCCATACCGCCCATTTCATCCATCATTAAAGTATGGGTGCGATCGTAAGTAGCACCAGAAAGGAAGAATAATGCCGCAGCAATCAAACCGTGAGAAATCATTTGTAAAACGGCACCGTTTAAACCCAAGTTGGTAAATGAACCAATACCAATTAGCACAAAACCCATGTGGGAGATAGAAGAAGATGCCAGACGGCGTTTGAGGTTGGTTTGTCCAAAAGCGGTAAAGGCACCATAAACGACGTTGACAACTCCCAAAATTACTAGTAAAGGTGCAAACTTAATATGGGCATGGGGTAAAGCTTCCAAATTCAAGCGAATTAATCCGTAGCCGCCCATTTTTAAAAGTACGCCCGCTAAAATCATCGAAATTGGTGCCGAAGCTTGGCTGTGGGCATCGGGAAGCCAGGTATGCAAGGGAAATACTGGTAGCTTTACGCCAAAAGCAACGAGGAAACCAGCATAGGCAAGTAACTCTAGCGTTAAAGGATAGTTTTTTACTCCTAGTTCGGCAATGTCGAAGGTAACACGATCGCCATATAAAGCTAATGCCAAACCAGCTACTAAAATAAAGACTGAAGCCAAGGCAGTATAAAGAATAAATTTAGTGGCTGCATAAAAACGCTCTTTGCCACCCCAAATAGAAATGAGCAAGTATACGGGTACTAGCTCGATTTCCCACATAATAAAAAATAATAATAAGTCTTTAGCAACGAATACGCCAATTTGCGCGCTATAGAGAACTAATACGAGAAAATAATATAGTTTTGCTTTATGCTCTACTTTCCAAGAAGCCAAGATTGCCAGGGTAGTAATCAGACCAGATAATACCACCAGGGGCATCGATACGCCATCAACACCTACCGACCAATTTAATCCTAGTTGGGGAATCCAAGGGTAGGTTTCAATTAATTGAAATTCTGTGGTTTGAAAACTGTAGCCCTGCCAAAGAGCATAAACTATTAAAGACAAATTAGCTAAACCGACATACAGAGCATACCATCTTACAGTCTTGCCTTCTTTGTCGGGTATCAAAGGAATAGCAAAAGCAGCGATTAGAGGTAATAAGATTGTTGCCGTAAGCCAAGGAAGGTGAATACTATCCATATCACTAGGCATATATACTCAATGTATTTCGTCTTCAATTGTATTAACTTTTGTAAAAAAGTGCTACGCTTTTCGTTACTTTTTTTGAGCGATCGCCAGAAATAAAATTTTAGGAGAGCAGAACGAAGGGTTATACTACGGAACGGAGTTATTGTGGTGTTTCTCGGGCATGATGGTATTAATTTATCCAGTCGAACTTCCTGTAATTGCGCGATCGCCAATTCCGCCACCGCCAGAAGTTTTTGTGGTAGATAAATCGCCAGAATTAAGTAATGAGATAAGAATCGAACGTAATAAGGAAATTGCCAGTTATCCATTAAATCAGACTTACTTAATTACTCAAGAACGTCAGGGAGAAAGAAGACAGTTTGAAATACCCGTTACCGAACCGTCATCAACCGAAGTACCTATTGGCAATATCGAGGTAGTAGAAGTTATTGCCGATCGCCAGGAATACGACACCGAACTAGAAGTAATTACCGCCGAAGGTAATGTAGTGATGCGTTTTGCCAATTCGGTGCTGACGGGCGATCGCCTGGAGGTTAATTTAGCAGATCGCATTGCGGTTGCCCAGGGAAATGTAGTTTTGACTAGAGGAAAACAGGTTTTACGAGGCAGCAAGTTTGAATATTATCTCGTTCAAGACCGCGGTGTTGTTTACGATGCAGGCGGACAAATCGATCGCGCTCGTTTGAATCGAGACTTACAAACAGAATTACCACCCAATCCAATTATTCCCGATAATAGCCTGAGCGATCGCCTCAATAATAACCAACCTTTTACCCAGGTAACTTCTACCGAGGGTGTTGGCTTTACTATTGGTAGTGAGAGAAATTCCGAACTTTTCGATCGGGACAATAATAGTTCGGGAACCATAAATCGGCTGAGGTTTGAAGCCGAACGAATCAATTTTGAACCCAATAGTTGGCAAGCCCAGAATTTTCGCCTGACTAACGATCCTTTTTCGCCTCCAGAACTAGAGCTTAGAGCCGATACTGCTACCTATCAACAAGTAGAACCTTTAGTAGGAAAACTAACCACTACCAAATCTCGCGTAGTCATCGACGATAGTTTTACTCTACCTTTATTAGCAAATAGCTTTACTTTTGATAGTCGTCCCCGTCAACCAGGACTATTTAATCTAGGTTTTGACGGCGACGATCGCGGTGGTTTATATGTAGAGAGAAAGTTTGGCATTATCAATACCGAAAATGTAGACTGGACGATCTCACCGCAGTATTTTTTGCAACGAGCCTTGTTTCCCAACGCTTTTGAATTTAACGATGATGAAGATGGAGGTATCTTTAACTCTTCTTCTTTTGGCGTAGAAAGTGAATTTAATACCCTATTGGGTGCTAGAACTAGCCTATCGGCAGCAACCGCCTTAACCAGTCTCGATGTGGGAGATTTAGAAGACAATTTACGTGCCAGATTAACTGCCAGACAGTTAGTTGGCGATCTTAATAACCCCTATAATTTCGGTCTGGAATATAATTTTCGCGAACGCCTATTTAATGGCTCTCTTGGTTTTCAAACTGTATATAGTAGTTTTGGTGGTGTAGTAACTTCTCCCAACATTGCCGTTGGTACTAGTGGTATTAATTTACGCTATCAAGGTTCGATTCAAAATATTACCGCTAATACCGACAGAGAAGATTTACTAACAGCAGATAGAGATAACGATCGCATTAATTTAACTCGCTATCAAGCCGCAGTGTTTCTTAATAAAGGTTTTTCTCTCTGGCAAGGAGAACCTCTCGCGCTCACACCCCAGGCAGGTTTGCGCTACACTCCCGTTCCAGTGGTTCCCTATTTACAGCTACTTACCGGGGTTACGGGTGTGGGTAGTATTTATAGCAATGATGAAACGCAACTATCTTTACGAGGTGAAATTGGAATTCAGGGGCAATTCGGACATTTTTCTCGCTCCTGGTTGGACTATACGGGATTTAGAATTGTCTACTCCCAAAGTATTCGCGGTGATGAATCACCTTTTTTGTTTGACAGAGATGTAGACAGACAGGTTCTATCTTTAGGGATTAGCCAACAAATTTATGGTCCAATAAGGTTTGGCATCCAAAGCGCGATCGAGCTTGAGGGGAGCGACGAAATTAGCACCGACTATACTTTAGAATACAGCCGTCGCACTTTTAACGTTATTTTACGCTACAATCCCGTACTGGAAATTGGTTCGATTGGGTTGCTAATCAACGATTTTAACTGGCAGGGTAATGCTCGACCTTTTGAAGAAAATAATATTTCGCCAGTGATTCAGGGAGTAAAGCGTTGAACGAGGGCAGAGGGCAGAGGGCAGAGGGCAGAAGTTAAGTTATAGTCATTCCAAATAGAAACCATACGATTTCCAGAAACAAGTAGCGAGTAGCAAGTAGCAAGTAGCAAGTAATAATTAAACCTGTTATTAATAGTACATATCTACCATAGAAAAATTAATGAGAATGACTATAAAAAGCTAACAGCTAATAGCTGATAGCTACAAACAGATTACTTTTCAGTTTCATACTTCAAATCAGCAACGCCTTTAAATTAATTGAGAGATGACAGATCGAGTGAATTAAATGACGGGAAAAATTCATTAAGTCTGCTGACTATTTTCTCAACACCTCCAGAAACATTAGATTCAATGTTCAATGGTAGTACGGGGTCGTGGAGGGATAGGCGTAATAAGAACCAGCCGTCTTCATCTGGTGACTGACAGGATATGCGAACACCTTCATAATTGTTGGGGACAATCTTCCAATCCGTTTGCGATCGCGCAAATTCTTGCAGTTTTTCGATTACTTTATTACCGTAAGCTTTAAAGTCATCTACTGTAATTTTAAGTCGATATTCTTCACTTTCTACTGGTTCAACCAGGTTGGCAATTAAATCGGTCAAGAATTTACCTTCTTGTTTGGATTTAGCGAGTTCGGCTAAGAGTTTGGTGGCTAGATATGCCCCATCGTCGAGAAAGTAGTTTTCTTTCATCGCCCCATGTCCAGAAGTTTCGATCGCCAGCCAGGATTCTTGTCCTTCTTGGTTTAAACGAATCGATTCGTTAATTACATTTTTGTAACCGCGTTTGAAACGATGATGAACGCCATTTAAGTCTTTTTCAATAAATTTGCTTAAGCCTTCAGAAGTAATAGAGTCGGTAACAATGGTCGAACCTGGATGTTCTTGGAGAACGATCGCAGAAATTAAAGCAATCAAGCGATTGCGATTTAGTTCGTTGCCTTGATGGTCTACTGCTGCGGCGCGATCGACATCGGTATCGAAGATAATACCAAAATCGGCATCATTATCGATAACTGCCTGACAGATAGCAGCCATTGCCTCTTGGTTTTCGGGATTGGGGACATGATTGGGAAAAGTGCCGTCTGGTTCTAAAAACTGACTTCCCGTAGTGTCTGCGCCTAGAGGTTGCAGCACCTTATCGACATAAAAACCTCCCGCACCGTTACCCGCATCGGCAACAATTTTTAGTCCTTCTAGAGGGCGATCGAAATTCTCCGAACTATTAACGGCATTACGAACGGTTTCAACTAAACCAGCAGCATAAACAGAGATAAAATCGTGCTGTTCGATCGCTTTAGTTGGCGAAACGGTAGCAAAATTGTTTTGCTCGGCTAAATTTAAAATATCGGCAATATCCTTTTTATCTAAACCGCTGCGATTGGTAAAAAACTTAAATCCGTTACGATTAAAGGGTAAATGGCTGGCGGTGAGCATCACCCCACCATCGCAATTAAACTTAGGGTCGATGGTACTCATAAACATGGCGGGAGTAGAGGCGATCCCAAAATTGTAGACTTGGCAACCGCATTCGCTCATTCCTTCCATAAATGACTCGATTAAAGTCTGCCCCGACAGACGACTATCGCGCCCTACTGAAACTACTAGTTCTTCAGGCGACTTGCCTACTTTTTCGCTCAACCAGTTAGCAAAAGCCTGTCCCAGAGTTTTAGCCACTTCAGGCGTTAGGTTGACTGTTTCTTCAGGAACTCCTTCTAAAGCTACCCCTCGAATATCCGAACCGTTTTGTAGTTTTTTCCAATTAAAATTTTTCATATTGTCAGGAGCGATCGCTACTGTGTAACTGCAAGCATACTCGATCCATACCTAACGCACTTCTAGCCAAAGCAGAATAAGTTTAAGACTTTATTTAATAAATTGCCCCATCGATATAGAATCTGCTTTACAAAAATTGATATTTTGGAAGGAGGAAGACTATCTCAGGCGATCGCCTATATCTATATATTTTGGACTATGATCGATACGATTACGCAAAAGGCAAACACCGCACATAACAGCAAATCTTATTACCCTGAAGAATGGCAACAGGGTTACAAAACCCAACCCAACGAATACGAATATCAAATTGAAGATATTGAAGGAAAAATCCCCTCCGAACTAGAGGGAACGCTATTTCGTAATGGTCCTGGTCGTTTGGATATCGGCGGTACGCCGATAAAACATCCCTTTGACGGCGATGGCATGATTAACGCTTTCTATTTTAAAGATGGTAAAGCCTACTATCGCAATCGCTATGTCCGTACCAAAGCTTATGTAGAGGAAGAAAAGGCAGGAAAGCCTCTTTATCGTGGTGTTTTTGGCACTCAAAAACCTGGGGGTTGGCTCAGTAACGCCTTCGATTTTAGATTAAAAAATATTGCTAATACTAATATTATTTACTGGGGTGATAAATTACTGGCACTTTGGGAAGCCGCCGAACCCCATCGTTTAGATCCCAGTACTTTAAAAACTATCGGTATAGATTATTTAGATGGTGTTTTAAAAGAGGGGGAAGCTTTTGCAGCGCATCCCTGGATCGATCCTCACTGCGAACTAGATAACGGCGAACCCTGCTTGATTAATTTCCGTATCGAACCAGGACTTTCAAGCAAGATTACCGTATTTGAATTTAGTTCTCAAGGAAAATTATTGCGTCGTCGTTCTCATAGCGTTCCTGGTTTTTGTTTTATTCACGATTTTGCCATTACCCCCAACTACTGCATCTTTTTCCAAAATGCGGTTTCTTTTAATCCCCTACCTTTTGCATTTGGCTTACAGGGTGCTGGTGAGTGCGTTAAGTTTCAACCCAAAGAACCAACTAACGTAATTTTAATTCCTCGTAACCCAGAAAATAAAAAGGTAATTAACTTTAAAGTCGAGTCTGGTTTTGTCTTCCATCACGCTAACGCTTTTGAAACCGACGGTAAACTTTATATTGATTCAATTGCCTATAAATCTCTACCCCAAGTTCAGCCAGACACTAACTATAAAGATGTGGATTTTGCCCTGTTAGATCCAGGTCAACTATGGCGGTTTAGCTACGACTTTCAAACTAAAAAGGTAGAACGTAAACTATTAGAAAGTCGCTGCTGTGAGTTTCCCTACGTTCACCCCGATAAAGCGGGTAAAGCATATCGCTACTTATTTATGGGCATCTCTCATGAGGCGACAGGCAATGCACCTTTGCAAGCAATTATGAAAGCCGATCTGCAAACAGGAGATCGCGCCATTCATTCTTTTGCACCACATGGCTATGTCAGCGAACCGATTTTCGTTCCCAAACCCAGTGCCACTGAAGAAGATGCGGGCTGGGTATTAACTTTAGTTTATGATGGCAGCCAACACCGTTCCAGCTTGGCAATCTTAGACGGACAAAACTTAGCAGGAGATGCGATCGCCCGCCTCCATCTCAAACATCATATTCCCTATGGTTTACACGGTAGCTGGTGCGATCGGGTATTTATATAGCTAAACCTTAATCAACTGCTAAAGCGATCGCGTCTGAAAAATACTGTCTCAAAATGGGATCGCATTTTAGCGTCTTTGTTGGGCAATTTTTGCTCTGTATCAAGCATAGAGTAACCGTCCTTTAGGAGTGGGAATAGAACGTCCTAACTCTTGAGCTGTTTCGATCCACTCTCGAATAACAACCTCGGCATTGCTAACTGCTTCAATATAGGTTTCACCATCTGCCATACATCCAGGTAATTCTGGGACTTCTACAATAAAAGCTCCATCCTCTTCACTCCAATAAATAATTAGTTCGTATTTAATCGACATTACTATCACCTAAACGATATTTCACAACTAAATTTCTAATTTGCTTAACTTGGTAACTTTTAGCTTTGCCACTCTTGGGCTGCAAATTAATGATTTCTTCTACATTAACCTTAGTAAAAATATAGTGTCCGCCTTTGACGCGTTCCTCAAATCCAAGTTTTTTAAGTAGCTGTCGCAGTTCGGAGAAGTTGATGTTGTTATCGGATGTTCCTGTAAGAATTTTTTGCAGTAGTTTTTTGTATTTGCTCATTAATAAATATCTTATTAGCTTAATAAAAATACTGCTGAAGTAAGAAGAAAAATGCTTTAGTCAAAAATTAGGCTTAAAAAAACGGCGATAAATATGTTTAACTTTAAAAATAATCTTGTAGGCAATAAAAAAAATCAAAACTATAGTAAAGTTTATCAAATACCATTAATTTTTGTTGGAGTTTTTAGTGCGATCGCTCCTTTAGAAGCTAAAGCTACATCACTAACAAAAGAAAAGCAAATCGATTTATCATCTCGTACGGTTATTAGTTTAGATCTGCTCGATCTGTTTAAAAATGCAGTGCGCTATGTGCAAATATCAAGTATCTCTAACGAAGAAGAAGTAGAAATTGGCAAGCAAATTAATCAAAAGTTATTAAATCAACAGTATCAACTTTTCAATAATACTCAAATTCAAGAATACGTAGACAATATTGGGCAAGAATTAGTAGCTAGTAGCGATAGTCGAGATATTCCTTATACCTTTCAAGTGGTTGCTAGTGATACAGTTAATGCCTTTGCAACTCCAGGGGGTTTCGTTTATGTAACTAGTGGATTAGTAGAAGAAGCAGACAATCAAGCACAACTAGCGTCGGTTATCGCCCATGAAATAGCTCATATTAATCAAAGACACAGTATTGAAAATTTAAAGCAAGCCGTAATAGCACAAGGGATTGCCGAAACCGCGGGTGTAAATACCAATACCTTAGCGCAAATCGGTTATCAACTAGCGATAGATTTACCTCAAAGCCGCGAATATGAATATGAAGCCGATCGCGTTGGTTTAGAAATATTACAACAAGCTGATTATCCTCCTATTGCCTTTGTCAACTTTCTCGAACAGCTAGAAGGAGGTGGTCAGCCTGAATTTTTGCGTACTCATCCTACTAACAGTAATCGTATTGAAGCTCTTACCAAAGAAATAAAATCTGCTGAGGTTCAATAAAATTCAAAAGAAGCTACTTATAAAAGTAAGATTTTTTAAAATTTAAAATTATTATTGACATATTTTTTATGCAGTACATTAAACATTGATTTTAATTTTAGTTAGTGCTTTTGATGGATGAAAAAATTAATCAAAATAAAAACAATAAAGTTGTAATGCCAATTGTTATTAGAAATAAAAAAATCGGTATTCTTGCAAATTTAAAAGTTTTTGTTGGCACATCAATAATAAAAAAATCATGACTACTAATGAACTCAGACATGCTGTCGGAACATTTGCTACGAGAGGTAATGCCGAAACTGCTTTAAAAGATCTAAGAGATGCAGGATTTAATATGGATAAAGTTTCGGTAATTGCTCGTAATGTCAAACCAAAAGAGAGTATAGGTGGTGCGGAAGTCAAACCCCCTGGCGAACAAGCTAAAGGTGGAGCTAAAGCAGGTGCAAAAGCTGGTACGGCTACGGGAGGAGTTTTAGGCTTAATTGGAGGTTTAGGCGTACTTGCAGTTCCTGGCGTGGGTGCCGCCGCAGAATTAGGAATAGTTTTGGCTAATACTCTTTTAGGTAGCGGTATCGGTGCTGCCGGTGGTGGCTTAGTTGGGGCTTTAATCGGTTGGGGTGTCCCTGAAGATCGAGCCAAACACTACAACAATATGCTTTCAGAAGGACACTACATAGTTTTACTAGAAGGAACGAAAGCTGAAATTAATGGGGCAGAGGCAATTCTACAACAACAACAAATTCGCGATTGGGAAATTTATGGCGCGCCTCTAAATCATCCTGCATCTGGAATGGGTGTTGTCTAGTTTGACTCAACCAATTTTTTAAAAACGTCGTTAGCAAAGGAAAAAATATAAAATTATGTTCAAAAATAATCTATTAATTAAACTTGGAGCAAGCACTTTAGTATTGTCCCTAGCATCAGTTTTTGGTACTATTATCCCTACTAGTTTGCAAGCACAAGAAACTGATAGCAGTACAACTATCGAAGATATTGAAGAAAACCCTACGGCAGCTTTGGGTGAAGAAGTAACCGTTAGAGGACAGGTTGAAGAAGTCGAACCCGATATGTCTTTCACAATTAACGAAGAAGGGTTTTTAGAGGGAGATGATGTTTTGGTGCTAAATGTTTCTGGCGAAATGCTGCCTGAAATGCCAGACGAACAGCTAGAACTACAGGTTACAGGGGAACTGGGTGAATTTGTCTATGCAGATGTTAACAGACTATACGGTCTCGACTTAGACCCCGATATCTATGTAGACTACGAAAATCGTCCAGTTATTTTTGCTGAAGCTTTAACTTTATCTCCTGGTATCGGAGATATTTCCGACAGACCAGAAAACTTTTATGGTAAAGAAGTTGCCGTAGAAGGAGAAGTGGGTCAAATTTGGAGCGATACCACTTTTAGGCTCGACGAAATACAGTTGATTGCTGGTGAGGATTTGCTGGTTGTCAATCTTACTGGCGAGTCAATTCCTTCAGAGGAAGAAAATATAGTCGTCACTGGTACGGTTCGTCCTTTTGTCTCTGCCGAATTCGAACGAGACTACGACTTAACTTGGGATTTAGATGTACAAGAGCAACTTGAAGCAGAATACTCACAGAAACCTGTTTTGGTAGTAGATAGCATCAATTAGGCTACGGAAGACCAAGGGCTACTAGAATAATCTGTACTAGAAGCGCGATTAGTATTGCGCTTCGATCGCTCTTTGTAGTCCAATGAAGAAGAGTCAAATTTGGTAGATTGAGTAAATTTGTGTCTTCTTCCAAACCAATAGTTAGCAATCGCACTATTCAAAAAGTCGCCAAGCAAGCAGAATTAACCGCTTCCTATCTGGTGTTTATGGCGATGTCTGGCATACTAGCCGCAGTTGCTTTATTAACCAACTCAGTACCGATTTTAATTGGTTCGATGGTTATCGCTCCCGCACTACCGCCTTTAGAGTTAATTTCTCTAGCAGTAGTAGCAAAAAAGCCTCGGTTGGCACTGAAAGGTTTAGTTGCGGCTTGCCTCGGCTTTTTAGTAGCTATGCTGTTGGCAATGATGACTACTTGGTTACTAAACACTACTAATGTTATTCCGCCAGAAACCAATTTAATTGATAAGGAACTATTAGCAGAACGTGTAAGACCAGGATGGTATAGCGTTATTGCCGCCATAGCAGCAGGAATTTCGGGGGCGATCGCTTTGGTAAAACAAAAAACTGATACCTTAGTAGGTGTAGTAGCAGCTTTAGCTTTAGTTCCTGCTATTGGGGCGGCTGGTATTGCTTTTCTCTCTAAAAATTCCGTAATGGGTTTTGGCGGACTACTATTACTGGTTATTAATGTGGGATTTATTATTATTTCTGGAGTTTTGACGCTAATTGTAATGCGACCAGAACAGCGAAAATAAACTCGTTCTAACTTTCAGGAGTTTGTTGCCAGTATTGCACTCGCTCGAATGTCTCCTCGACAAAAGCAGAATTAGTTTGTAGTTGTTCGATAAAGGCTGATAAAACTTTAGCCTTTCCCTCAACAGCCAGACAAACCTTGCCATAACTAAGTAATAATTGTTTGCCTGTTTCACCCTGTATTCTGCCTTCATACAAATCTGACTTGTTCACAGTGCGAACAGTAATGTTGCTGGCTTGAGTTTCATGACTAGCAGGTAGCATTGGTACCTCTTCTGAGTCGGTTTCTGTTGATTGTAAGTCAGTTAAAATTTCAACTATTTTCGCTGTTTGTCCCTTACGACGACCCACCTTTATCTTGACGGTCTTTCCTACATTTAAGTTAGTTATTGTTTCCAGTTCATCCGCTCGATAAAGTCTTATAAGATAGCCTGAATTTGCAGTTTCCAAACGATATAATCGGTTAAAAGCAAATTCTATTTGAGAACTATTATCTTCTTCGCTTCGAGCTTCAATATCAATAATCTTTTCTATTTGCTTCTCATCAGTCGTAGTTAGTTTTTTATAGTGATTTACTATAGTTTTAGCATCGGTATAAGTAACTTTTTCGCCTGCATCGACTAGACTCATGACTTCCTCTCTAGCTGCCGATGGTGTCGATGGGGCAGCTAATAAATATAGTGCGGATGTAGCTAATTGGGAAAACACAAAATTTTTGTTTTCTAAAGTTTCTGCCCAGCGATATACTTGCATAAATTGACGAGCTGTTTGCTCGCTCCATTCAAATTCAGTTCTCAACCACCTTTGAAAACTACCGTGCCTTAGCTGTTCTTTAACTTCTGTTAATTTTTTACCAATATTAATAATATTTTCAGCAGTAAGACGCATTAAATTTTTGATTTCGGATGCGCGTTGCCAGACAAGCGATCTGGTTTCGTCATCTAAAAGGGTATATTCAAAGCTCTCATCTGAAATTTTACTCATTATGTTTATGCTAACTATGTCAATTTAATTTAATGAAATATTTGTGTTTGAAATATTGTCTGTTCGCTTGAAAACAAAAGGATCGAACTAATTTTACGAATGCACAATATTTTCAGCTAAAGTAAAAAGCTGTTTTCTGTTATTCAAAACTTACTTAAATTAGCATATCTAGTAAATATGTCTTTCCAGTGAAGATAATTTGACTTGTGCACGATCGCTATTTGTCTTTTTGATGACGCGAAAAAATAATTAAAATTGCATATTTACTTTTGAACTTTTAAAGGTTAAGTTTGGTAACGATAAATGAGCGCGACCAAGTAAATTACAATCTCAGTTTTAAAAATATGAAACTTTTAAATTTATATACAGCAGTAATTATTTTTACTATTTTGGGCATTAGTGTGTCTGCAAAGGATGTAAATGCCCAGCGTGAAACTGATATAGACGGTAACTACATCGAAAATCCAGTCGAAGATGCGGCAGACCGAGAAGATGCAGATTTTATTGAAGGTGATGAAGATGTTAGCGTCACCGAAACTAAAGAAGATGGTGATGGAGACACTAGTGTAGTTGAAGAAACTAACGAAAATTATGCCGATGAAATGGATAAAGATATTTTAGAAGATTCTGTAGATACTACCGATGCTCTAGAACCACAACAACCCGAACGTCAATAGATTTACAATTTATGCAGTGGCGATCGCTATATTTTGCTAACTTAAAAAAGAGATCGCCGTCAAGTAATAAAAAACAATAAAAATTTATTTCTCAACTTAAATACGAACGCTAGAACTACAGCTATTGGTAGAAGTAAAATACTTAAGCATTAAGAAGGAAGTAGAACGAGATAGCGTTGAAGCATCTGAAACACTGCGTAAAGAAGAATTAGAGATCGATAATGAATGACGAGAAATAACTGAAAGATCGTAAAGCTTTCATGTTACTAAAATAAATTAGCTAGTTCGATCGCTTTGGTTTGTAGTGTTGCTAAAGGTTCGGCACCTCTTTTTAAGCTATATTCTAGCTCTAAAAGCATCGGCAAAGCAGTCATAAATTGTTGTCCTGAAACGCGAGCGATTTCTTGGCGAATATAGTAAAGTCGATTGGGATTATTAATTTCTGCTGCTGTGGCGATCGCGCGATCGTCTTTTTCTCCTGCTTCCTGCATTAGTTTAACTATCGTCCAGGTGCGAAACTGCCCGACTAGAGTAGCAATAATTCTTAAAGCAGGTTCGTTACGATCGATCAAACCCGTAACTAATTCTAAGGCTGTTTCTGTTTTGCCATCTTTAATTGCTGCGGCGAGTTTGAGACTGTTTTGGGTATTGCAAACAACTAGTTTAGGGACTATTTCTTCATCGATCGCATTCTTATTTTCTCCTTGATAAATCTGTAGTTTTTCTAGTTCGTTCCATAATTGTCTGGTATTGTTTCCTACAGAATCTACTAGTAGTTTTATTGCCTTTGGTGTTAAGTTAATGTCTATTTCTTGGGCAAAATCTTTTATTTTACTAGCAATTATTTCAGTTTTCCAGGGAGGGATTAAGCTGAATTCTTTAACCTCAGCGTGTTTTTTAATTAGCTTGGTAGACTTTAATCTTCCATCTGGTTTTTTAGTGGTAGTTAAAAGTAAATGAGAATTGTCGGGAATAACAGTTAATGTGCGTTCTAATTCAGTTAAGGTATCTTGCGAACACTGCTGGCAAATAGTAGTATCATCTAGCCACGTCAAACGCTCTCCCATACCAAATACGGGAGTTATAGCTTGATTCAAACCTTCAATAATTGTTTCGCCGCGATCGCCTGTCAGCTTTTGATAGTTAAACTGTAGCCAGTCAGGATCTAAAACGCGATCGTGTAGTTGTTTTACTGCTTTAGCGATGGCGAAATCGTCTTCTCCCCAATATAAATATATAGGCATCTTTTTTATAGAACGACAATTTGAGGTTAATTGAGGTAATTAGTGGTTAGTGGTTAATTGTCATTCAAAATAATATTGGTTAAATCGGCTTTGGTAAAGTTAGTGTTAGTTAAATTTGCATTGATTAGATTTGCGCTGATTAATTTTGCTTTGGTAAAGTTAGTATTAGTTAAATTGGCTCCCGATAAATTAGCAGCAATTAGCTTTGCTCCCGATAAGTTAGTATTAGTTAAATTGGCTTCCGATAGGTTAGCATCGATTAAATTGATATTTGCCAAGTTTAACTCTGATAAATCTGCCTGGAATAAATTAGCATGTCGAAAGTTGGTTCTTCCTAAAGCATAACCTGTTAATAGTTCGGCGCGATCGCCTATAGCAATAGTTTTTTGCATGGGAGCGTTAAAAGTAAACTCAATCGTATCGTCACTGGCTATAATTACTTCTAATTCTCTGTATAAAGAATAATCTCCGATACCGCTAATATTTACCCAACCTTTAGAGCGAGTTAGAGCAACAAGTAATTGATGGCGTAAAGACAGATTATCTTCCTGTCTGGCAATGTTATCTAAGCCGACTAAATATACCATATCTGCTTCTTGTCCTTTAGCTCGATAAATAGTAGAAATAGTTACTGCACCACTATGCCAAAAACAGTCTGGTAAGCGTTTATCTGGTTCGGTATATAAAATGTTAATATCGCTATTTGTAGGCAGATAAATATTAAGTCCCTGTCTGATTGAAAATTTAGCAACTTCTAATTCTAGTTCCGCTGCGACATAGAAAGTCCCTAAAACTATAACTAAAATTTCGCGATCGCTTCGTAATTTATCTGTGGCTAAATTATATTTAATGTTGTCTGCTAAAACGCTTAATTCTTGTTGACGAGTTGAAAATTTATTAAATTCGATAATATTTTCCGACCATAGTTCGCCAACTAAATTGGGTGAATCTTTGTCGTGGCGTTTGAGAGTAACCAACGTGCCGTTTTCTAAGTTACCGTTTATTTGATAACCTAATGCCTGCCATTCTTCAGGATAAATTGAACCCGTCAGCATTCCCTGTTTTCTCAATAATCCCATTGCGATCGCATGAGCGGTAACTATAATTTGTTTGGGAGTACGATAGCAACAAGTTAAAATTTCGGTTTTATTGATATCGTTACTGTGCTTACCCGTAACTAAATGTCCTAGTTCTTCTCCAAACAGTTCGCAAGCATCAGGAGTATACAAACTATCCAAACTTTGCAATTCATCATAAGCCCAAATTAGCCTTTTTTGTTCGGGATGAATGGGATTGACGGGACGTAAAGCCTGATATGCTAACCAGTAAAAAGGTTGTTTGTCTCGATATTTCCAACGCTCGACAATTAAATCTTGTCCTTCGTCGATTAAGATAGCGTCGTAAAGCTGCGGTATGGCAGTAGCTTCTAATAAGCGAACGCAAACTTCGGCTAAAGCTTCGTTAGGCTGTTGAAGTTCGGTATAGTTAACGCCTAAAGGTCTAACACCCGTTAGTTTACAAATAGTACTATAAAAACCAGGTTGTTCTCTGCTACCCCAGGCGTGTAATATTTTTAAATTGGATTGTCGGTCGTAGCCGCGATCGCCGTTAGTAAAATAACGTATCCATCGCTCTACCTGTTGGGTTATCGACTCGTACAAACTCCGCGAAAAAAAAACTAATGCGATCCGCCACTGTGGATATTTAACGTGCATCAGTGCGGCTTTTTGACAGAGAATTACAGTTTTGCCAGAACCAGCAACACCTCTAATTCTTTGCATTCCTGGTGGAATTTGTTTGGCTAGCTTTTCTTGCTGTAAGTCCAGTCGATTGAGACGCGATCGCGCCTGTTGGATAATATTAGTACGAGTGTCATTTCCCGTTGGTCTGCTTCTATAGGGTTGGATATATAGTGTCGTACCACCCAAAACTGCCAGCAATAATTGCCATTGAGTTGAGGTTAGTCCAACACCAGATCTAATTACCGAGGCTTTAGTAATAGATTCTAAAGTTGATGTTGGCGAACTGAAGCTATTTTTAAATAGAATTGGTGGATTATTTGGTAGTTTGTCAAAACCTAGTTGCTGCCATTCTTCCTGGGTAATTAACGGCAAAGCTACCATCGCTCTAGCGGTAACTCGTTTATTTAATAAAGGCTCGCGATCGCAATATTCTAATAAACTATATAATTGATTTTCTGCTTGTTGATAGGGATTGCCGTAGTCAGTATAAAAGTTTCGATATTCCCAACGATGACCATTTATTGCAGCAACGTTTTCAATATTAATTCCCTTAACTTCAATAACAATTAAACCCAACCAATAATCGGCAATTAAAATATCTGGTTCTTTGCGAAATTTACCCGTACTAGAAAAAATTGGGTAACGCCAATACGCCAAACAGTTGCGCTCGCCAAAACTAGCTTTAATTCCCTCCCAAACTAACCGTTCTGCTGTCTCTCCCTTACTCCCCAAAGATTCGGTAGCAATAAACTGAGATGAATCAATCATCTGCATGTCAAAATAAGGTTGTCTTTATATATGTTGTTTTATTTTTGCAAGCCATAATATTAATTTTTACCGATATCGCAAGTTTATAGGTTGAGTACAAATTTAGAGCGGACAAAATCTACTAAAGTCATTTGCCTAAAATATCTAACTCGCTACTTTTAACTTTTTCCTTTTAACTTTTAACTTTTTTTCGTTCTGCTTCCAAAATACGCGAATAATAAAAGCGAGTGCTAGTCATTCCCTGACGTTTGACAGCAAAGCCATTTTTCTCTAAGATACTGATAATATTGGATTCCTTGTGTTGATAAGCGCGAGTGGCTTTAGAAGCACCAGGAAAAAATTCACCGATCTTTTTAAGAATTGATAGTAAAAACGTTTTGGGTGCAAAACTCAGAATAATACGCGACTCAGCTAAAGATGCTAAATGTGCGATCATTTTCGCTGCTTCTGCTTGGGGATAGTGAATCAAGACATCCAGACAAATAACGGTGTGGTATTTACCGCCTAAGGCTTCCAAATCTTCGACAGCAAAAGTCAGTTTGCTGGTATCTTCCAGAATATTTGCAGCTTTGGCTTTAGCTTCTCCTACCATTTTTTCGGAAATATCACTAGCAAAAACCGTTGCACCCTCTTTAGCTAAGGGAATACTGAGACTACCTACGCCACAACCTGCATCGCAAACCGAAATCTCGTTTAAATTACCGTCTTGCTGCAACCATTCAACTACCGTATCGATAGTTTGTTGATGTCCAACGCGAATATCCTGCTGTACTTTATTGACATCTTCAGCATTGCCATAAATTCTCCGCCAGCGATCGAACCCCGTAGCATTAAAATAATCTTTGACAATTGCCTTATCGTTTCCTGCTTTCATGTATTGAGTATTTTTAACTAAAGACCACACCTAAACTAGAATAGAGCAATTGAAGGATGTTGCGATCGGAAAATATTATCCGAAGTGTTTGCTAAAAAGACAAATAAAACTCCAAACGCACCGATCGATAAATGTCAGAAGAGATTGAGGGAATATGATGCAATTTAGTCAAAGTAGAGGTAATGACAATAAACTCTGAAAAATGAAAAAGAATAGAAGAGTCTGGATAGACTGTAGGAGATGCTGGTGAATTTCTGGGTTTAACTCCTGTTGAAACCGAACTAGTAGAACTGAAGGTAAAACTGGCTTTATTTGCCAAAGAACAAAGAAAAATTAGAAATCTATCTCAAGGCACTTTAGCCAAAAAAATGGGTTCGTCTCAATCGCGAGTAGCTAAAATTGAGTCTGGCGATCCCTCGGTTTCCTTAGATTTGATTGTGCGGGCATTGTTGACTGCTGGGGCTACTCGTCAAGAATTAGCACAAGTAATTATGAGTTCTGAGAGCGATCGCTAGAAATTTTTAGGAGAACTTGCTTTAAAACCAAATCGCCTTTATAAAACCGAACTCGATCCCAGGTAGTGAGATCGAGCTAGAACATCCTTCTACTAAAGCTGCAACTTCATGCACTCTTGCCACTCTATATGTATTAACTCGATAAGAAGCATTTTGTCGATTATACGGTTGAGTTGCTTCAAACAAAAGAAGATATTCTTTATAAGCTGGATCTTGAGGTTTGTATATATAATATTGAATGCATCCTAATTATGTAACAGGTAGAAAAACTTAGTCAGATTAAGTGGAAAAACAACCATTAAGATAAGCGCATCGATGATGGAGAACCTGGAAAACATTTTCAGTTTTCTATTGAGAACCTGAGATTTTGATTTCGTCTGCCAATCTGTTTAATTGCTTACTGCATTATTGGGATGCACTCAATGCTAGTCATGACTATAAATTGTGGTAATTACAAATTGACAATCTCAACTGGTTCTATTTCATCTGCTGGCACAAAACCAAAAATACGACTGTAAAAGTAAAATTCGCCATCTAGTGCCTTTTTAATATTTTCCGAACTGCGAAAACCGTGTCCTTCTTCGGGAAAAGTTACGTAAGCTACGGGTAAACCTTTGGCTTTGATGGCATCAAACATCATTTCAGCTTGATTGGGTGGTACTACCTTATCTTCTAACCCCTGAAAGAAGATAACGGGACAATTTAAACTTTCTGTATGATAAATTGGCGATCGCGCCTGATAAATTTCTTTTTGTTGGGGATAATCACCAACCAAGCGATCTAAATAGCGAGATTCAAACTTATGGGTATCTTTGGCTAAAATCTCTAAATCGCTTACGCCGTAGTGACTGGCACCTGCTTTAAAGGTATCGCGAAAAGTCAGCACTGCTAGCGTCGTATAGCCTCCCGCACTGCCGCCAGTAATTACCAATCTCTCTCCGTCTACTCTGCCTTTATCGACTAAATATTTAGCGGCATTGACACAATCATCGACATCGACAATACCCCACTTATTTTCTAGTCGCTGGCGATATTCGCGACCGTAGCCGATACTGCCGCCATAGTTAACGTCTAAGTAACCAAAACCCCGACTCGTCCAATATTGAATTTTTAGGCTGAGAGTAACCGAAGCCGCAGCGGTAGGACCACCATGACTTTTAACTACCAAAGGCGGTAATTCTCCTTCTAGTGCGCTGTAGTCTTTATTTTGTGGTGGGTAGTACCAAGCGTAAGCGGTTAGATTGTCTTCTGTAGGAAAAGCGATCGCTTCTGGTTGCGAGAGATAGCCAGAATCTAGTTCTAATTTGCTGCTGCGCTTGAGTATTTTAGTTTCTAAAGTATCTAAATTTAATTTAACTACTGCCGTCGCTTCTGTAGGCGATCCCCCGACGAAAACCACCTCGCCATCACTGGTAGTTTGTACGTCAGAGATACTTGTATAGGGAGTGTCAATTTTTTCAAACTGTTTACTTTTAGTATTTATCTTGCCTAAATGCCAGCTACCTTCAGTAGTATAGGCACAAACTAAATAATTACCGCTAAAAGCGTAATTAGATAAGCCAAATACCCAGTGAGGATAGGCAAACTCTGCCGCCATTTCGTGCAAAATTTCTACTTCACCATCTGGGTTGCGGCGATACAAATTCCACCAGTTGGTGCGATCGCTAGAAAAATAAAGCCTACCATCTTCAGACCATTTTGGTTCGCAAATAGATTCGGTTTTATCTCCCGCTACCAGTTGCGCTTCACCCATCGAACCGTCAGCATTTACTTCAGCTAACCACAAATAACAGCTATCCCAGGGCATATTGGGATGCTGCCAACTCAACCAGGCTAGCTGTGTGCCATCTTTATTCAAACGGGGTGCGGCATAAAAATCTTCACCCGAAATTAAATCTCCAACTTCACCCGTAGCCAAATCGATAGTAACTATCGTATTAATTGCCTCGCTATCTTCTGGCGAATGGTCTTCACAAACGGCTATTAAGCGGTTGCGATCGCTATCTAAAATAAAATCGGCATATCTTTTAGCAGATTCTGGTGTAAGAGGCTGAGGCGTTTCGCCAAGTCCGTTTTGATAAATTCGGTTATCTTGAAAATTAGAAAAATAAACCGTTTCTTTGGCAATTACATACGCGCCACCACCATACTCATGGACTCTGGTTCTAACGTTGTATGGTGCTGGAGTCACATCGGTACTCTTACCTTCTTGGTATCGAACTAAAACGTTTCTACCTTTTTCTGTGGGGCGTTTTTCTAACCAATAAATACAGTTTTCTTCTACAGCAACATTACCAATACCAATAGCTTGTGAAACAATTAAATCCGAGCTTATCGGCGAGTACCAAGAACCAAAGGGTGAAACATTCATAAAATTGAACTAAGAAAAACTACGGGTTAAAGCGAACTTATATCTCTAATACTTAATTATTTCTACAGTTTGTCAGTCCAATTCTTATAGTACTATCGCTAGTATGTTAAGTGAGATTGATATACAGAGCCAAACTCAGATAAAGCGCGATATGTAAGATGAATTTAATACAGCATGGTAAGCTAGGAAACTGCGATCGAAGTTAGATTGTTAAATTGGTTCGGTCTATTACAGCATTTTGTTGTCTAAGCTTCAATAATTATTTGCCAAGATCGAGTATCCTATATCATTACTTACGCCAAATAGCAGATTAAATTTATTAATTGCTTGGATTTCCTAATAATAAGTTACAATAATTAACATACTAGTGTACTCTAAATACAGTGAAAACAATGAGGTCAGACTGAAAAAATATAGAAGCAAAGCCAGAAACAACAGTAAATTGGTGCAATCAACCATTATGCAGATGATAGCTAACAGTCGGTAAGATAACTTTGTTTTTCGACATTATTCTTAACAAAAAAGCTACAGTCTCTCATCAATCAAGCTGCATTTCGTTTTTAATACAAAAATACTTACGCAACTGAACTGCTGGCAGTTTCAATTAATTTCACTCAATCTCGAAAACTAACAACGCGTCATGAAAACAGCCAAAAAATCTAACGATCTGGTTAGAAGTTATTTGAAAGAAATAGGTCGCGTTCCTCTGTTAACTCATGAGGAAGAAATTCTTTATTCCAAAAGAGTTCAAAAAGCGATCGCCATCGAGCGAATTAAAGAATCACTTCAAGAAGAGTTGGGTCGAGAACCCACAGAAGCAGAGTGGGCAGAAGCAGCAGAGTTGTCACCTAAGCAGATGAATTCGATAATCGATGCTGGAGAAGCGGCTAAACGCAAAATGGTAGAAGCAAATTTGCGCTTAGTAGTTTCGGTTGCCAAAAAATACCTCAAACGCAATCTCGATCTTCTTGATTTAATTCAAGAAGGAACTATTGGGATGCAAAGAGGCGTAGAAAAATTCGATCCTACTAAAGGATATCGTTTTTCTACCTATGCTTACTGGTGGATTCGTCAGGCGATTACTAGAGCGATCGCCGAAAAAGGACGCACGATTCGTCTGCCAATTCATATTACCGAAAAGCTCAACAAAATCAAAAAAGCACAGCGACAGCTAGCACAGCAGAAAGGTAGAACTGCCAGTATCACCGAACTGGCAGAAGAACTAGATCTGACTCCCAAGCAGGTGCGCGACTACCTGGAAAAATCTCGCCAACCAATTTCACTAGACGTAAGAGTCGGTGACAATAACGACACCGAACTAGGCGATATGCTGGAAGATACGGGACAATCTCCAGAAGATTTTGCAACTTATTCTTCCTTGCAAAGAGACTTAGATAAGTTGATGGGAGATTTAACCAATCAACAGCGAGAAGTAATTTCGCTGCGCTTTGGATTGAATGATGGTAAGCCTATGACTTTAGCCAAAATTGGCGACTGTTTGAGCATTAGTAGAGAGCGGGTGCGACAGATAGAACGCGAAGCACTATCAAAATTACGCAAGCGCAAAACCGCAATTCGCGAATATCTTGCAAGTTAGTGGGTAACAAATTATCGAACTGCACGTAGTACGGAAAATTCGCTTCTGGCAGTTCGGTAATACCGAATATTAGTAACAGATTAAAACTGATAAATTATAGATGTAATTATTTTATAGACTTAGTTCAAATACACCTGGGGTATTTTTAATAAATCACTATTACTAGGTGAATTTGTCAACTTAACATACATAACGTATAGTCAAAAGGAGCCAAATAGTGGATCGATCTAACCATTCTCAAAGTATATTTAAAGAATCGGGAGAAGGTAATAAACTATGGCATTACGTTCAATCTCTTAGTCCTGAAACTATCGCTCAACTGTCTCAACCAGAGTCTCAAGAAGTATTTCAGGTTATCGAACGCAACATTATCGGTATGCTTGGAGGTCTTCCATCGGAACAATTTGACGTAGCTATTAGCACCAGTCGCGAAAACCTGGGACGTTTATTAGCTTCTGCTATGATGAGCGGTTATTTTTTACATAAAGCAGAACAAAGAATGACCTTTGAAAACTCTCTAACAGGCGAACGCCATCATGAAATTTAAACTTTCCATTAATACAGGTTATTAATAAGAATTTTACCGCATACAAGTAAAGACCAGAAATCTATCCAACCGCTCTTCTCAAGCATAGATGCCAAGGCGAGCGGTATTTGACTTTGGCTAAAAACAATTCAACCAATATTTATGACAAAAAGGTCATTTTTACTTCCTCACAAAATCATCGGAGTAGGAGTAATTAGAGATGGTAACGAAAACATACTGATAGCTCGTAGACGTAATGAAGGTGAAATGGGCGGACTTTGGGAGTTTCCAGGAGGTAAAATCGAGCCAGGAGAAACCGTAGAGCAATGTATAGAACGTGAAATAGAAGAGGAATTAGCTATAGAAATAGAGGTTGGCAACCGTCTATTGACCATCGAGCATACTTATCAGACTTTTAAAGTCACGCTATACGTACATGACTGCCTACATATATCTAGAGAACCACAGGCTTTAGAGTCAGAAGAAATTGCCTGGGTGAATAGAGCCGATCTCAATAGATATAAGTTTCCTCAAGCTAACATTCAAATTATTAATGCTTTGTGTAAAGATTTAGCTTAAAAACCATTGCCTCTACTATTAAGATTTACTCTCGGTAAACGATGTTTAAACCCACAAATAATTTCCCAGGAAATAGTATTTAAAGCCTCAGCCCAATCATCGACAGTGAGTGTTATCTGTCCCTCGTTGCCGATTAAAGTAACTACTTCTCCTGCTTGCAAATCAGGAATATTGCTGACATCGAGCATTAGCTGATCCATAGTAATCGTGCCAATTTGAGCTACTAGTTTGCCGCGAACGATCGCTCGCAAACGATTGGAAAGCAGTCGAGGAACGCCATCTGCATAGCCGATACCAACTACGGCTATTTTAGTGGCTTTGTGAGCGACGAATCGATGACCGTAACTAACTCCCGTACCAGGGGCAATAGTTTTAATTTGTGCGATCTTAGATTTAACTGCCATAACAGGTTTGAGTGGAATAGAAGCAGTTAGATGGGGTGCGGGATAAAGACCGTAAAGAGCCAACCCCACTCGAACCAAATCGTAGTGTAGCGAGCGATCGCTCAACATCGCAGCAGAATTGGCTATATGCAGATAGGGCAGCGTTAATTGGGATCGTTCTAACTGGCTTATCACCTGGCAAAAACGCCGATGCTGCTGGTTCATTA
Organism: Myxosarcina sp. GI1; assembly: GCF_000756305.1. Taxonomy (NCBI): domain Bacteria; kingdom Bacillati; phylum Cyanobacteriota; class Cyanophyceae; order Pleurocapsales; family Pleurocapsaceae; genus Myxosarcina; species Myxosarcina sp. GI1. The sequence goes on along the minus strand of NZ_JRFE01000014.1, from coordinate 621,071 downwards.
TGGTCTTGTCGGGATCGTCAGCCGTAGCAAAGTGAGAATAAACGCTTTTGAGGTTTAGATTGGGCAAACTCCGAACTATGTTGACAAATTTTACACCGTCTTTCCAGTCCGTTCCCAAACGCGACATTCCCGTATCTAGTTTGAGATGAACCGAAAGCGTTTGTCCAACTTCAGATAGAGTCTCGGCAAAAACAGAGGCTTGTTGGGGACTACAAATAGTTGGTTCTAAACTCCAAGCAGCAACGGCTTTAATATCTTCGGGGGCGTTAATCGCTCCTAAAATCAAAATTGGTGCGTCGATCCCTGCCTGACGCAGTTCTACCCCTTCGGCTAAAGTAGCGATCGCCAAACAGCTAGCACCGTTAGCCAAAACTGTTTTGGCTATTTCAATCGCACCATGACCGTAAGCATCTGCTTTTACTACTGCCATTAGCTCGGTTTGAGGCGAAATAAATCTGGAGATAGCTCGCGTGTTATCTGCTAATGCCTGAAGATCTATTTCTACCCAAGCGCGTTGACGACTTACTAACAACGACAGGCGATCGTCTTTTAAAGACAAATCTGTATTTTGCCAACTTAACATAGGCAGAGTTGATTCTCGATTGGTTAATTATCCCCAAATATAAACTAGAAATTTATTTGGTCAAGTGTTGCCGTTTGTTCTGGCTTCAGCGACACTCGATATGCCAACCAAACTTCAGAAATTAGTGCGTTTGTGTTACTATCTCAGATAAATAGTAAAAATTAAGAGTATGGGCAAGGTTCTGGTGTTAAACGCCTCCTACGAGCCGCTCAACATTACCAGTTGGCGCAGAGCGGTAGTTTTACTGTTGAAAGGTAAAGCCGAGCAACTCGAATATAAAGGCAGACAAATATATTCAGATTTTCCTCTTCCTACCGTTATTAGACTGCGTTATTATGTTCGAGTTCCCTACAAAGAAATACCTTTAACTCGCCGTAACGTTTTAGAGCGCGATCGCCATATTTGCCAATATTGTAAAGCGAAAGGAGATCAACTAACTATAGACCATGTTATTCCCCGTTCTCGTGGCGGTGGCGATACCTGGGAAAACTTAGTGGGTGCCTGTGTTCGTTGCAATGTTAGAAAAGGAAATCGCACTCCTAAAGAAGCCAATATGACTTTATTGACTCAGCCCCGTCGTCCTTATAGCAGTCTTCATTTTGAAATTATCAAACATACCAAAGGCAATTCTAATCAAGAATGGAAGAAATATGTCATTGGAATCTAACTTAAAGTGGTGTTCTTTCTAAGCGATTTTGTGGCAAATTAGATCTTAGATGCCTAAATAAATATCGATCGCCTTTCAATAACTCAAAAAATCCTTTAATGACCTAGATAGAACAAATTTAATTCGGACTTGTTTTGTTGAAGGTCAATTCTTAATATATTTTGTATATGTCTTTAAATAACAATACTGCTTTAGAAAATCATTTACTCGATCGACCAGAACCAAGATCGCCAGAATCAAGCGATAAACAATCTCAAACTTCCGCTAATTCTACCAAACAAGAGCGCGAAGATAAAAAAAAGACTAGTCCCAAACCTATAGTTCGTAAGTTGCAACAAGTATTAGAGGAACATAAGGGAGAACGTCAAATTGTTGTTATTCAAGATTTTCCCGATCCCGATGCTCTTTCTAGTGCTTGGGCTTACCTGTTGATAGCAGAAAATTACGATATTGAGTGCGACATAGTTTACGGCGGAACGGTATCGCACCAAGAAAACATAGCTTTAGTTAGATTGACTGCTTTACCCGCGCAAAGGATCTTAAATAATTCTTTGCAAGCTAAAGATCTATCCGTTTATCAGGGTTGTGTTTTGATTGATAGTCAGGGGACTAATAGCCAACTATATCGAGTAGTAGAAGAAGCTGAAATCCCTTTGGTGGTAGTAATAGATCATCACAGCAAACAAAAAGAGCTAGCAGCAGATTTTATCGATTTGCGTCCTCAAACTAGAGCTACTGCAACTATCTTGACTCAATACATCAAAGAAGGGATGCTCGAATTTGACACCAGTAACGACAATCATGTTAAATGCGCCACTGCTTTGATGCACGGTCTGAGATCTGATACCAACCGTCTGATGCAGGCAAAAGAAGAAGATTTTATGGCAGCAGCGTATTTGAGTCGCTATTACGATTCTCAGTTGCTCAATGCCGTAATGCAATCTGCCAGGTCGCGTCGCGTTATGGATGTAATCGAGCGGGCTTTGAGAAATAGAATTATTAAAAATAACTTTTCTATTTCTGGAGTAGGTTATCTACGCTATGATGACCGCGATGCAATTCCCCAAGCGGCAGACTTTTTAGTTACCGAAGAAGATATTCATACTGCCGTAGTCTACGGTATCGTTCATGACGAAGATGAAGATATCGAACTGGTGATTGGTTCTTTGAGAACTGCCAAACTAACCCTCGATCCCGACGAGTTTATTAAAGAAACTTTTGGTAGAGATACTCAAGGAAGATTTTTTGGCGGTGGTCGCTATATGGCAGGGGGATTTGAAATTCCCATTGGTTTTTTGGGTAGTTTTAATGACAATTCCGACTATGCCAGACTTAAATGGGAAGTATTCGACATTCAAATCAAGCAAAAATTATTGCGCTTGGTACAACCAGAAGATAACCTAATTCAAACCGACTAATGTGATGCTTTAATTATTTAAATAGCGAAAGCAACTAGTTGGTGAAAGCAGAAAAAAAGCTGTACCTACCTTTTTTCACTGTTTTGTAGAGCCTTTCGGCTCAAAGCACCGCTCCTGCGTACAGCGCGTACGCGCTGTACTTGCCGCGTTAGCGGTTGCGTTTGGTCTGTTTTTACTGAATTTGCCTATTGCCTATTCCCTGTTGCCTTTAATGAAATGAAAGTATATTTAATTCGGCACGGTATCGCCGCTGAAAGAGGAACTTATACGGATGACGAACAGCGTCCTTTGACGGAAATTGGCGAGATAAAAACAACCCAGGTAGCTCAACGCTTACTGTCTATCGGCATAAAATTTGACTTAATCTTGACTAGCCCTTTGGTGCGAGCTTATCAAACAGCTAACATCTTACAAAAGGTCGGCTTGAGTTCGCATATAGAACACTACGAATTTCTCAAGCCAGATGGAGATATTCAGCGATGGATTAAATGGCAGCAGCAATGGTATCGGGATAATAAAAATGGCAGTTTAGCTTTAGTAGGTCATCAACCAGACTTGTCTAATTGGGCAGAAATGTTGGTGTGGGGAGGTGTAAAAGAGCGTTTGACTTTAAAAAAAGCTGGCATTATTGGCTTAGAAATATCCGACAGTGGTACGCCAATTGCCAGAAGTAATTTGTTTTTGTTGACTTCGCCGAAATGGACGATTTAGTTTTTTTGATTTGAGAGTTGTGGAACGAGCGATCGCGCTCTAAAAAAATAAATTTAGTATTACTTTGGTAAAAGTCGCCACTTAAGCTCTTCCTTATCTACGGTAGCTTCAGATATATTATCCTTATCAAGAATATAGGAAAATTTATGACAGCTACATTTTGTGAATATAAACCAGGTTTAGAAGGAATACCCGCTACAAAATCTAGTATTAGTCATGTCGATGGCAATCAAGGCATATTAGAATATCGTGGGATCGACATTAAAGAATTGGCTGAAAAAGGAAGTTTTTTAGAAACTTCGTATTTACTTATTTGGGGTAAGTTACCAAGTCAGGAAGAACTTAGAGAATTTGAAATCGATATTTTGTTTCATCGCCGAATTAAGTATCGTATTCGGGACATGATGAAATGTTTTCCCGAAAGCGGACATCCAATGGATGCCTTGCAAACCTCTGCTGCGGCGTTAGGACTATTTTATTCTCGTCGTGCTTTAGACGATCCCGAATACATTAGAAAAGCTGTGGTACGGCTCATGGCAAAAATACCGACAATGGTTGCAGCTTTCCACCAAATGCGAAAGGGAAATGATGCGATCAAACCTAATGACGAATTAAACTATGCTGCTAACTTTTTGTACATGCTGACAGAGAAAGAACCCGATCCGATAGCAGCTAAAGTTTTTGACGTGTGTTTGACCCTGCATGCCGAACATACAATTAATGCGTCTACCTTTTCGGCAATGGTAACAGCTTCTACCCTAACCGATCCTTATGGCGTAGTGGCTTCAGCAGTAGGTACTCTAGCAGGACCCTTACACGGTGGTGCCAATGAAGAAGTATTGTTAATGCTAGAAGAAATTGGCTCGGTCGCAAATGTTCGTCCTTTTGTAGAAGAACATATAGCCAAGAAAAAAAGAATTATGGGCTTTGGACATCGAGTTTATAAAGTTAAAGATCCTAGAGCCACTATTTTGCAGGAATTAGCAGAAAAACTATTTAGCTCGATGGGCTACGATCGCTATTACGATATTGCCTTAGAACTAGAAAGATTGGTTTCTGAAAAGTTGGCACACAAAGGTATTTATCCCAACGTCGATTTTTATTCTGGTTTAGTCTATCGCAAACTAGGCATTCCTACAGATTTGTTTACTCCCATATTTGCGATCGCTCGCGTGGCAGGCTGGTTGGCTCACTGGAAAGAACAGCTAGCCGTCAATCGTATTTTTCGTCCTACTCAAGTGTATGCAGGAAAACATAATGCTCCCTATATTCCTATAGCAGAAAGATAGTTTATAGGCTTTAGCTAAGAACAAAAAGAAAACATATACCCGTAGAAAGGTGGGTAAGGTGGTTAAAAATTGCTAGGATTTGTATCATGGCAAATTCTCGGCTGCAACAATTATTTAACTACCTTCGTCCCCATTGGCGAATGGTTTCTCTGGGTGTCGTCGCGCTTCTGGTGGTTAACTACTTGGGAGCTAGAATTCCCCGTTTAATAGGCGACAGTATCGATCGACTTAGTAACGACTTTGATTTTTCCGAACTGTCTCGCTTTGCGCTGTTACTTTTGCTGTTTTCGGTATTGATGTGGATCTTTCGGATGCTGTCTCGTCTTTCGATTTTTGGGGTAGGCAGACAGGTGGAATTTTTACTGAAGCAAAAGATTTTTCAGCATTTATTAGGCATCGAACCAGCTTATTTTGCCAATAATACTTCTGGCGATCTAATTAACCGCGCTACCAGCGATGTAGATAATATCAGACGTTTGGTGGGATTTGCCCTATTGAGTATAGTCAACGTGATTTTTGCCTATACCTTAACTCTACGGGAAATGTTTCCTATCAGCGTGCGCCTGACTTTGATTTCCATCGCCGTATATCCCGTAATGATTATTACCGTACAGCTATTTAGCGGGCAACTGCGCGATCGCCAAAAAGTAGTGCAGGAAAAGCTTTCCGATCTAAGCGAACTGATCCAAGAAGATATGAGCGGTATGGCATTGATTAGAATTTACGCTCAGGAAAACCAAGAAAGACAGGCTTTTGAGATCAAAAATCAGCGTTTGTTGCGTGCCAACCTCAAACTAGCCAAAATCAGAAATATTCTCTTTCCAGTTATTGAAGGGATTTCTTATATTAGTTTATTAATTTTACTCTGGCTGGGAACTAATGCGATCGCTAGCGGTGCAATTACCGTAGGAAACTTAGTAGCATTAATTCTATTAGTAGAGCGTTTGGTTTTTCCTACCGCCTTATTAGGATTTACCATTACTGCCTATCAACGAGGTGAAGTTAGTATCGATCGCGTCGAAGCAATATTTCAAGCTCAACCCAAAATTAAAAATGTTCCCCATGCAATTGTTTTGCCAAAAAAGGCGGTCAGAGGCAAAATTATTGCTCGGCATCTCACCTATACTTATCCCGACAGCGATAAACCTGCTTTAGACGATCTCAACTTTACCATCGCACCAGGAGAAACGGTGGCTATTGTTGGCGCAATTGGCTCTGGTAAATCGACGTTAGCTAATGCCATTCCTAGATTATTAAACATCGAAGCAGGACAGCTATTTTTAGACGAGCGCGATATTACTCAGTTAGATTTAGACGCTTTACGTAGTGCGATCGCTTATGTACCCCAAGATAGCTTTCTCTTTAGTACCTCGATTGAAAATAACATTCGTTATGGCGAACCCTTAGTAGAATCACCAGAAATAGAATACGCCGCCAAACAAGCTCAAATTCACCCTGAAATTATCAATTTTCCCCAACAATATAAAACTCTAGTTGGAGAGAGGGGAATTACCCTTTCTGGGGGACAGAGACAGCGTACATCTCTAGCGAGGGCTTTATTGGTAGACGCGCCAGTGCTAATTTTAGATGATGCTCTTTCTAGCGTCGATAACGAAACGGCAACAGAAATTTTAAACAATCTTTCTCCCGAACGCGAACGAAGATCGGTAATCTTTATTTCCCATCAGCTAGCGGCTGCGGCTATTTGCGATCGCATTATGGTTATGGATAAAGGCAAAATCGTTCAGGATGGAACACACGAAGAACTATTGCAGCAGCCTGGAACATATCAGTCACTGTGGCAGCAGCATCAGTTAGAAGAAGTTTTGAATTAAGAAATTGTTTATTGTCTATCACCCCGATTATGTCGCGCCGATGCCAGAAGGACACCGATTTCCGATGGCTAAGTTTGGGCTGCTGCGAGATTTATTAGTTAAAGATGGCATAGTTGCACCAGAAGAAATCAAGCAACCGCAGATAAGTAGCTATTCCACAATTGAGCTAGTTCATACTGCCGATTACGTTAGAGCTTACTGCGAAGGGAAATTAGAATTTAAAGCTCAACGCCGTATTGGTTTGCCCTGGAGTCGGGAACTCTCTCTGCGTACTCGTATTGCTGTCGGGGGAACGATTTTAGCCGCGCAGCTGGCTTTAGAACATGGATGTGCTTGTAATACTGCTGGCGGTACGCATCATGCTTTTCCTAGCTATGGTTCGGGATTCTGTATTTTCAACGATTTGGCGATCGCCGCTCGCGAATTGCAACATCGCGGTTTGGTTAAGAAAATTTTGATTGTCGATCTTGACGTACATCAAGGAGACGGTACGGCAGATATCTTTAAAGATGACGACAGCGTGTTTACCTTCTCGATGCACTGTGAAGCTAACTTCCCTGGTACTAAGCAGCAAAGCGATTTGGATATCTCCTTACCTATAGGTTTAGATGATGATGGTTATTTACAAATACTCGCCAAAAACTTGCCCGATTTGCTTTCTGAGGTCAAACCAGATTTGGTACTATACGATGCTGGAGTAGATGTGCATACTAACGATGTCCTGGGTAAATTATCTCTAAGCGATTGGGGGATTTATCGGCGCGATCGCCTGGTTTTGAGTACTTGCTTTGCAGCAGGATGCCCCGTAGCTGGAGTAATTGGCGGTGGTTATGGTAAAGATATGTCGGCTTTGGTCTATCGCCACTCAATACTGTATCGTGCGGCAAAAGAACAACTATCAAATTAGCATTCAGACAAAGAAAAAATAAATTAAAAATATGGATTTTAAAGACTATCAACAACAAGCTTTACTTACTTCTAGCCAACCAGACTCAAAAGAAAAAGCTATAGCTATCTGGTGTATGGGATTAGCTGGTGAAACTGGAGAAGCGATCGATTATTTAAAAAAAGTAGTTGCTCACGGACATCAATTAGATAAAAATAAGATTGCTTTGGAACTTGGAGATATCCTTTGGTATCTTGCAGTATTGGCTGAGGAACTAGATTTAGACTTAGAGGCGATCGCGACCAAAAATATTGAGAAACTAAAAGCTAGATATCCCCAGGGTTTTTCTAGTGAGAACAGTATTAACCGCATTAATACCAATTCTCGAAACTAGCTAGATAGCTGAGTACATTATTTTTTAATAGAAAAAAACTAGCTAACCCTTGATTTATCTGGAAATCACAGTGCTTAAAGTATAACAAGATTGAAATGTATTTTATCCTAACCGAAAATTTCTATAGCATCAAATTATGACTGACAATACCAATCTCAGCGAGAGAGAATTAGTTAAAGAAGTTTGTCGCCGCATTAGAGTTGCTAGAAGTTACTGGGATGCACATAACAATGCTGCTTGTCGTGGTGAAAGAGAAAAGGCGTTAAAGCTCTACAATACTCTGACAAAAGAACAAAAAGCCCAAATTCCTCAAGTTCTCCGAGTTTGGTTACGTTATCGCAGTGAAAAATATTTTGGTTCGGATCGAACTCCACTAAAAAGTTCTCGAAAAAAACGCAGACATAAATAGTAAAGTTCGATAAATTAATCCGTGCAGCACAATAATATTTATGGCGTTGCTGAATCGAGGTATGATACGAAGCTGGTTGCCTAACAAAAGTACCTAAAACCCTCTTATTTTAAGGATTCGGTTAAAAAATGAATCAGCGAAGAATAAGCAATTGAGTGACCGATATGTGCGCGTAGCGTATTGCTGGAAAAGTTTATAACTGAGCGTAGTTGAGAACGAAAAGTAGTGACAAGAATTTGTCTATATGACACATAATTTAACTTGATAAGAGTAATTTGTCTCCAACAAAACTTAATCTGTCATTGTACATTTTTTAAGGGCGAACGACGGGATTTGAACCCGCGAGTGGTGGGACCACAACCCACTGCCTTAACCACTTGGCTACGCCCGCCATGTTTGTGTTGCCGAATTATTATAACACAACCAAAGTTCGTTTAAAATTATAGGACAGAGAAACTTCTTCTGACTGCATAAAAAATCTCTACAGATAGCTTTAATGAATTCACGATTAATTGGTGTTGGTGTAATTCTCAGTATTGGGTTGGGTGCGATCGCGATCGCGACCAATCCAGGACAGCAAGAATACAGAGAGTATGCCGCTCAAATTCTTAATGCCCGTCTTCGAGAATTCTGTCGTCAGTCTAACAATACAGTCGGAGAATGGTTGCAACCTCACTGTTATAATTTAGTCGATACAGCCCGTCCCTATCTAGCTGCAACTATAGACAGCAACACTCTAAGACACAACTTTGTGTTGTTTAGTATTTATCAAACCAATTTACCAGTACCTACTTCGGTTGCTAACTATCAAGTAGAGACTCTCGGTATATTTAATAGTTTTTTTATCTATAAAGCAGAAGAACTGTAGCTGTTTAAGGGATTGAAAAGATTTTCAATCCTGACAAAAAATGAGATTAAACTAGGTATAAAAGAAATAACTAAAAAATATTATATAACCAATTATGAACGAGCCTGACAGAGTAGAAAATCAAAATCATACTTCTACGATTAAAACCGAGCCTACTCGTACTCCACCTTGGGGAAAAGTTACGATGCTAGAAGAAGGAGAATACTATCGAATTAATCGTATCGAAGTCAATCCAGGACAACACATGAGTACCCAGATGCACTATCATCGCAGCGAGCATTGGGTAGTAGTTTCTGGTACTGCCAAAGTAACCTGTGATGGTAAAGAAACTTTACTCATGCAGAAACAATCAACTTATGTTCCCATGAACACTCCCCATCGCGTAGAAAATCCAGGAGTTATTCCTTTGGTAATGATTGAGGTACAAAATGGAGAATACTTAGGAGATGACGATATTATTCGCTTTTCCGAGCAAACAGCATAAAAAAAAGGCAAAAGGCAAAAGGCAAAAGGCAAAAATAAGTTTTTAAGAGCGAGATCCAGATCGGGCACTTAAAATTATGCCAACTTTAATCGAAGGTTTTTAGTGGGGGTCTTATACCCAAAACTCAAGCCAAAAGACTAAAGCACACAAATTTTTATTTTTGACTTAATATTTTTGACTTTAAGCAAAGCGATAAAAAATAACTTGTCTACTTAAGACTGTCTTCAATCCAATTAAGATATTGTGGCGAACCAGCTACTATTGGTATGGCGATAATCTCTGGCACTTCATTCTTATGAAGTGTTTTTATTTTCGCTTGTATCTTGTCGAAAATAGCTAGATTGGTCTTAATCGTCAACTGCCATTCGCGATCGCGATTGATTTTTTTCTGCCAGATATAAATGGAGTTTACGGGAAAAATATTTACACAGGCGGCTAACTTTTCAGTTAAAAGTACGCGAGCGATCTCTTCTGCCTCTTCGGGAGAGGCAACGGTTACTAAAATTACGCCATATTGAGACACATTCGAGTTCATAGCGAACTACCACCAACGGATACCGCACAACAATTATCATAATTGACCTCTGTGCGATCGGTTGAAAATATTGTATTATCGATCGCCGCCCATTCTAAATTAGCATTAGCCAAAATTGCCTGTCGGAGATTAGCAAAGCGTAAGTCAGCTAGAACAAAATTAGCATCAGTCAAATTAGCGCGTTCTAGATTGGCTCGAAACAGTTTGGCTCCAGTCAAATTAGCTCCAGTTAAATTTATTTTGTGCATTCGTGCCGCTTCTAAATTGGCTCTAGTTAAGTTGGCATTAGTTAAATTAGAATCGCTAAGTATAGCCTGGCTAAAATTAATTTCTGCCAAATTAGCATTACTGAGATCGACATTTTTGAGCAATGTTTGACTGCAATTAGCTTCCGATAGAGTAGTAGCTTTTAAACGCGCCTCTGTAAGTCTTCCTTCGGTGATATTTGCCCAATTGAGATTAGCTCGCTCTAAGTTTGCCTGACGCAAATTGACTTTTTTAAATTTAGCTCCACATAAGTTTGCTGCTAGTAAATTAGCGGCTCTAAGATTGGTATAAGAGAGATCGGCTCCACTAAGTTTAGCTGCGATCAACTCTGATTTAACCATAAAACCGACATTCCGCAGAAATAAAAAAATAACTGAATAATTATCGGAAGAATCAAGTCTGGATATCAAATCAAGTTAAATTAAAGAAAAAGTTGATGGTATGTTAAAAATCATGACACCATCAACAGCAGAAGTAAAAGTTAAAGACCTAAATCACTGTGGAATAATCGCAGGAATAATTGATGAAATTGGGCTAGTAGAGGAAATAGACAAAATTATCGCTTCTCATGGCAACCAAAAAGTAACAACAGGGCAAGCAGTGAAAGCCATGATTATCAATGGCTTGGGCATGATTAGCTCTCCATTATATCTGTTCCCAAAATTCTTTGAGGGTAAAGCTACAGAACATTTACTGGGGGAAGGAATATTACCAGAACATCTTAATGACGATATGATGTGAAACTAATTCCACATTTTAGTCACGGCAAATCTGGTAGACCCCCTCAAAATCAACTCCCAACTCAGGTTCATTACCAAATTGATGCTAGTTTGATTCCTAATCTAAATGCTATTGCTCTAGAAGAACGAAAAGCAGGAAGATTTATTCTGGCAACTAATGTCTTGGACAAACATCAGTTGAGCAATGACCAATTGTTGATTGAGTATAAAGCACAACAATCTACTGAGCGAGGTTTTCGATTTCTCAAAGAGCCTTTGTTCTTTACCAGTAGTGTTTTTCTTAAATCCCCAAAACGGATTGCTGCTTTGGCAATAGTTATGGGCTTATCTCTTTTAGTTTATAGTCTGGGTCAACGTGCTTTACGACTAGCTTTGGCAACCGCAGGGCAAACTATTCCTAATCAGTTGGGCAAACCGACTACTTCCCCTACTCTACGTTGGGTTTTTCAATGCTTTATGTCGGTTCATCTTGTTTCCTTCGGTGGAGTCAAACAAATTAGTAATCTTACTAGTGAACGAAGTCACATTCTTCAGTTTTTTAATTCCTATTGTCGTCAATATTATCTGCTCTCTTAAACTTTTCTGCGGAATGTCGGATAAAAGCTCCACTCAAATTAGCTTTAGTCAAATCGGCTTGGTGTAGTTTGACTTCGCTCATTTTGACATGGCTGAGATTTGCCCAATTTAGAGCAGCTTGACTTAAATCCGATTGAGTCAAAAAAGCACGACTTAAGTTAGCTCCCATTAAATTAGCACCCCTTAAATTCACGGAAATCAACGTAATTCCCGACAAGTCGGCACCGCTTAAATTCACTCCCGAAAAATCTCTACATCCTTGTTCGTAAAGTCTTAGAAGTCGATTGCTTTCCATTGACTACATTTAATAAGTATTGTTTATATAACAAATAAAGTTTTGCTATATATATATTTCTAACCTAAATTTGTAGTGTCGCCCTCATTCGATGTTCGTAATTCATTTAGCTGACAAAAAAACTGCAAAGCTATACTTAACTTATTTTACAATTGAATAATTATTGCTTTGTTAATTAGAGAGCATAAATTTGCCCATCATATAGCAGTCTGGTAATTCCCTTAGCCTGCAGTTGGGTTGAGGTTTTCTGAAACATTGTGCCATCGGGAACTTTAATAACTCGTTCGCGGCGATGAGAGAAACGCTTGGCGATGCGATGATTATCAAATATAGGTAGAGTTCTCTGTCGAACTTCCGTTTCAGGGATCGAGCCTAAATCGCCAAAGTCTTCTAATGGTCTGACAATTAGTTCCGCAGTGCGATCGATTACCATATAGCAGGTGTGGGGCAGAGCAGCCTCAGCCAGGGGTATAATTTTTAGACCAAAACCAGAGTGAGTATGTGGGTAGTCAATTTCAGCGTCCAAACTATCATCTTCGTCATCTTCATCATCTTCATCATCTTCGAGATCGATTAGATCTTCACCAATCATCTCGCTTAGTGCCGCTACATCTACCTCATCTTCGTCATCATCTTCTTCAATTTGCTGTCTTTTTAAGATTAAGCGATCGCTAGCTTTAGTTATCATTCTTTCTGGTTCGGGGATTTTTTTGACTGAAGTTTCAGCTTCGTCATTATCCTTAGCAGTGTCTGCAACGCGATCGCTTCTATCGCCTGTAGAATTTGTTTCTAATTCTGGTTCTGTGGTTGTAACTGGCAAACTAGATAGAGCCGACGAATCGGATTTATCTAGACGCTTCGATTTGGCAACGACTTTAGAGGCACTACTTTTTGTTTTAACAGTACTCGATTTATCACCTCTAGGAGTACGCGCCAAGCGTTTTTGTTGAATTAATTCTTCGTATTCAGATTTAGATAATTTGTTTTTGAGAAAGCGGCTAATTGTAGAACTACTCACCTCAAACTGGTCTGCCAAAGTAGATGTAGTGGCTTCAGAACTGCGATAAAGCTGAAGAATTTCTTGCTTGTCGTCTTCTGTCAGTTTTCGGGGACTCATGCTTTCTCTATCAACCTATTTTATTGATACTAACTGTAACTTTTTGCCGAGGAGGCACACTTAGACTGTCATCCAATCGACATTCATACTAAGTTTATTTTTGGCACTGTTTTACATTCTATCTTGTCAAACTGATGTTGGTAACTTCAACTACAGCCAAAACCAAAATTTTGTTGCTAATTTTATAGATTGTTAACAGACTTTAGCCAAGAGCTGATAAATTGTTCTTCGAGCGAACCTATTTAGCTTTAGGCAAAACATTACATTATCTAATATTTCATTATGCTTCAAGGCAAAGCCAAGCCCGCACTACTCGTTTTAGCCGATGGAACTACTTATCGAGGTCAGTCTTTTGGTGCCAAAGGAACGGCAATTGGAGAAGTAGTATTTAATACGGGAATGACAGGTTATCAGGAGGTCATGACCGATCCGAGTTACTCTGGGCAAATTGTGACCTTTACCTATCCAGAACTGGGAAACACGGGAGTAAATTTAGACGATGAAGAGTCCAGCGGTATTAAAGTTAAAGGAATAATCGCTCGCAACGTGACTTATCGACCTAGTAACTGGCGTTCTAGCCAATCTCTTCCCGATTACCTGACGCAACAAAACATTCCTGGTATCTATGGCATTGATACTCGGGCTTTGACTCGTAAAATTCGTTCTGTAGGCGCGATGAATGGAGGAATCTCTACAGAAATTCTCGATCGCGATCGCCTGTTAGAACGGGTAATTGCGGCACCAGACATGAACGGCTTGAATTTAGTTAACGATGTCACTACTAAAGATATTTACGAGTGGTCGGAAACTACCGATACAAGTTGGGAATTTTCTCCTCAAAGTCCTGGCGATAAAACTTTAACTGTAGTAGCAATTGACTTTGGTATCAAGCGCAATATTTTACGCCGTTTGGCTAGCTATGGCTGCCGCGTTATTGTAGTTCCTGCCGACACTCCTGTCGAGAAAATCCTGGCATATAATCCCGATGGAGTGTTTCTCTCTAACGGACCTGGAGATCCTGCCGCAGTTACCGAGGGGATTGCCACTACCAAAGAATTGCTTAAGGCAGGTAAGCCTACCTTTGGCATTTGTATGGGACATCAGATTTTAGGTTTGTCTTTGGGTGCGGAAACTTTTAAGCTTAAGTTTGGTCATCGAGGTTTAAATCAACCAGCAGGACTAAAGAGACACGTAGAGATTACCAGTCAAAATCACGGTTTTGCGATCGCCTCTGAGTCTCTCGGTGCAGATGTAGAAATTACCCATCTCAATCTTAATGACAAAACTGTAGCTGGTCTGCGACACAAAAATCTGCCCTTTTTCTCGGTGCAGTACCATCCAGAAGCTAGTCCCGGACCTCACGATGCAGACTATTTATTCGAGCGGTTCGTTAATTTAATGCGAGAAAACGTTACCTAAAATCTAGAAGCAGATGAACATTTACTCCTTAGCATCGTTATCGGCGATTGCTGCTAGCAGTTTATTAGCAGCACCAACTTTTGCCAATTCAAGTTCGACCGCCAAATATCCCCCTGAATTTGTAAGAAAGTATTCCCAAGAGTGCCTGCAAACTTCAATGGCTGAAGGCTTAGAAGCAGCCGAAGCCAAAAAACTGTGTAGCTGCACCCTAAACAAGTTTCAACAGCAGTATTCTTTTCAAGAATTCAAACAGTTAACTATAGCTTCTAATACAGACCCTGCCTCGCAAGATGCTTTAGTACAAACGGGACAAGTTTGTTTTGAAGAGCTTTTGTACGAGTAAGAAGGCTTGAGGCTTTAGGCAGGCAAAAGTAGAAAGTTTAAATTATCGATCGCTAATTACTGATAAAACAAACTTTTTTACACACTCAATGGCTGGTGGCTGTATTTCATGTCCCATCTCAAATTCTCGATACTGTACCGATACGCTAAGTTTAGTTAGTTCGTCTCTAGCTTTTTTCGCAGCAGCAAGAGGAACTATAGGATCTTGTATGCCGTGTACGATTAAAGCGGGAGGATAAGCAATAATATTGTCATTAGGCTGTGGTTGATAATGTAGATAGCCGCTAAGACTACAGAGAGCGGCTAAAGGCAAAGTCAAACCTACATCTAGAGTCATTGCTCCTCCTTGAGAAAAGCCTGCCATAATCGTCCGTTTTAGAGGAACTCCAGTAGTGTTTTCTAAAGATAACAACCACTCTCGCAAACTCTGTCTGCTTGCTACCAAGCCATCAAACTCTGGTTTTTCCAAAGCATACCAGGCTCTACCACCAGGCATTTGATAATGTTCGTAAGGAGCGTTAGGACATAAATAACCAAATTCAGGTAAGTTTAAAATTTGTGCCAGTGGAGCTAAATCTTGGTAATTTGCGCCCCAGCCATGAAGCATTACAAAGAGATAAGTCGGATTGCCATCAGCAGGCATTTGAGAAATAGCATTTATAGTTATATTGTCAGTCATATATTTTTAGAGTGGTTTGAATAAACTTCAATTTAAATTACAATTGAAGATTAGTAAATTTTTTTACCTTTCGATAAATATAATGACAACAAAACACCCAGACAAAACTGACGCCGCCAATGATTGGTCGGAAGAATTGGGAGAATTAATTAGCGGTGCTTCTGGGGGTTTTTTATTTGGTATTCCGCTGATCTATACGATGGAAATTTGGTTTATCGGTTCCTATGTTCGACCGCCGATTTTATTGGGAATTATTGCAATTACATTTGTAGTAATATTTTTACTCAATCAAGTAGAAGGCTTTCGTCGTCAGCAACACGATGGAGAGTTTTCGCCTATTACCGAGAGTATAGAGGCTTTAGCAATTGGCATCGTCTGTTCTACCGTAATGTTAATTGTATTACAGCGTGTCGATTTTAAAACTTCATTAATCGAAGCACTGGGTAAAATTATTTTTGAAGCAGTGCCTTTTGCTCTGGGAGTAGTTTTGTCTCGTTCTATTTTAACTGGGGAAGTAACCAAAGATGCTGGAACTGACATATCTGACTCTGGCGATCGCTCTAAAACTTTTTGGCACGATACTTTCGCCGATCTCAGCGCGACTCTGATTGGGGCTATTATTATCGCGTTTAATATTGCTCCTACCGATGAAGTCCCCTTTCTGGCTGCTGCGGCTTCCCCCTTTTGGTCACTATTAATTATTCTTAGTTCGTTGATAATTTCTTATGGAATTGTGTTTGCTTCTGGTTTTACCAACCAGGCTGAAAGAAGACAGCAACAGGGATTGTTTCAAAGTCCTCGCAGCGAAACAATTATTTCTTATTTAATTTCTCTATTAGCATCGGCAGTGATGCTCTGGTTTTTTCAAAGACTATCGTTTGAAGATCCCTGGACTTTATGGCTGCGCTATAGCATCATACTAGGCTTGCCTGCGAGTATTGGTGGTGCGGCAGGACGTTTGGCTATCTAATAGCAATATTTCTCTAAATATTTTTTTTGAGAGATGGTATAAATTACTAATGAAAAACATCGTTTCGCGGCGTTCGACAGCCGAAAAAATTAGCTTTAGTATTTGTTTGTTTATTCTGAGCGTAATTTTTGCTTTATTAATCTATAGCTGGATAAGCGGCGAAAATGGTCCTCCAATTTTAGAAGTTACCGTAGGCAAACAAATTAGGCAGGCAAACCAACAGTATTACGTTCCTTTTGAAGTTATCAATCAAGGAGGAGAAACTGCCGAATCGATCGAAGTAATTGCCGAGTTAATCGACCCTACGAACAACACAGAAACTGGTACGCAACAAATTGATTACTTATCTAGCAAGGAAGTCGAGCAAGGTGCTTTTATTTTTAGAGGCAATCCCCAGCAAGGGCGGCTAAATGTTAGAGTTGCCAGCTATAAACTACCGTAATAATAACGATCGCCAGTTACAGAATTTCTAATACTTCCGAACCCGCAATCATCCATTTATTTCCCTGGCGGACTAAACTGTACTGTACTAACAGGTCATCATCATAAGACTGAGAACTATCTAAATTTCCCTGTTGATAAAATCTTGCTGTTTCTTTTACTTTTGCTGTTACAGTTGCCTGTTGGGGATTATCCGAATTGACCACTGCCGACTCGATTTCAAGCTTGTGGTCGTATTCTCGATAGATATTGTTTTGACTGTCGCTCAAAGCGCGATCTCGCCAGGAAGTTAATAAAGAACCGATCAACACCTCGTTGAGTTTTTCTACCTGATGTTCCTCACCAAAAGCTGCCGATTTACTATCCAGCCACCTGGCAACTACTTCTTTGGCTTCGTTGGTAAAAGTTGGCTGAGGTGGAGTAGAACTGGTTTCTGCCCTAGCTTGAGGTAACTCGAAAAGCGGTCGGTCTATAGTAATAAACAGTTGCGACTCGGTTTCTGTTGCTGCGGTTTGAGAACTGCGAGCTAAAAATAGCTTCATGGCAGCAAAGCTGAGAGTACCTATGCCAAAAATTAAACCTAATAACAATCCCAATCTCAACAAAACTGGATTGAAAGCCTTACCCCTATATTTACCACTGCCGCAACGCGATGAATTAGTTTTTTTAACGACAAAACTTTCTAGATGTGGTGCTGTTGGCGAGCCAATATTGGCAACTTTGGTTTTGGTTGCGGTCGTTGAGGGCGAATTACTGACTCGACCGTTTTGGCTACCACTAGCAGCAACGCGAGTCACGGATTTTTGTTTAGAAGACTTGCCAGCTTTAACCTTACTTGAAATAACTGGTACTTTGGCAGCACCAGCAGCTACATCTGGGTTTGTTTTGGGCGAGGCTGATGCTGGAGCAGATTTAATTTTAGCTCTTAATTGTTTGCGCCAGCGCGAAAAAAATCGTCCGTATTTAGGGGAAAGTTCAGCATTTGCCGCTGTCGGTTGAGACGTTGTCTTAGTTTCTTCGCTAGAGGCTATTGCCGAATCTATTTCCTCTAAATCGGCTTGTACTTGAGGATCGGCAAAGTATTCATTAAGAGTTACAGGTAGGCGTGCTAAATCGCAAAACTGAGAGAAAACCTCTTGTTTCAGCCATTGTTCGCCATAAACATACAGTCCAGGTAATAAGTCTCCACCGCGACAGTACTGCTCGATCTCTTTAACCCGAATTTTTTCTTGGCTTTGCTGTAGGCGGTCGATAGCGCGATCGCTCAAACCTAACAGTAGCGAAGTTATTGCTAGTTCCCAATACACGTCTTGACGCTGGCTCATAGTTTCCAGCATTCTTTCGGCACGCAGCACTAAAACTGGTTGCTTGAGAGCCAATCCTCTGGCTAGTGAAACATAAGCAGCTAGATAATCACCTGTAGCCGAAGTGAGTTTTGCTTCGCTAACAAACACTCGTTCTTGCTCGGCTGAGGTTAAGTAAGTTCTAATTTGCTGAATAAAACCCAAAAATTGCTCGAAGTTCTGGCTAGATTTATCCTGTCTTTGCCCTTCAAACTCCTGACGCTGTCGAATTGTATTAATTAGTAGCTGCAATCCTTTGTTTCTCTGAGACGAATTTACTGGATTGTGAGCGATTAATTCTAAAATACGGTATGGTTGTAGTCGAAACAAGTCTACTTCTAGTTCTTTTCTGACTTTGGGAAATAAATTTTCTCTTGCTAGTAGCTTTAACCCCATTTGACCAGAAAGAGCGGCGCGTTCGTATTCTCGACGAATCCACTGATCTCTGCCTAACTCTAAATACGCCAGTGCTAGAGAAAGGACAACATCTTCTCGCTCGGCAGGAGAAATTTTTTGTTGCTGTTGCTGCATCTCCGCTTCAAGACTATTTAAATAATCGATGCCCAATCTTAAAACTAATTCGTATTCTCCCAATTCTTGCAAAATCAGCAAGACTCCCGACATTTGTTCGGTCAGAACATCAATAGTCGGATTGGGTAAAGCTAACTCTGGTAGAGTGGGAGTGACCGTTGTAGTTGTGGTTTCCGAGCCTGTAGCCTCTACCAATCGCTCTTCAAAACTATAATTGCCAAAAAACTGCTTATTATAATCTGCCCTACACTGAGAGTCTGATAGAAGTTTGTAGGCAAACTCAATTAGTTCTTGCCGAGCGGTAATTGCTCCCTCACTGTATTCTCTACGAGGTTTTTGCTGGAGGCGATCGCGATAAGCCTGCTCTAACTGTTGCTCCGAAGCCATAACGGGAACACTCAAAATCCTGTAGTAATCGAGAGGTATTTGCACTGTTAACTTCATTTGTTGGCTAGATTTGACTGCCATAGTAGGTGAAAATATGGAAAGATTTAATAAGTAAAAACATCTAGAGATGTGAAAAAATTAATCTTCATCTCTTTAGCAATTTGATGTTGCTGGCACTATCGAATAACCGCGTTACCACTGTATTCGATCGATTTTAAGGTAACAAGTTTAATTATTGTCGATTGTAATTTTAGACGCGCTGCCGTTCGACTGTTGGATTAGCCTTGAGTAGTTTAGCTCTAAAAACTGCCAATTCATTTTTGCCAGCATTTTAGCGTAAATTTTTCAGATTGAATAACATATTGCTAAATATTTGGTGAAAATAGCTTTCTCAGTAAATTTTTGTAAATAAAAATGAAATCTTCTCAACCCAAAATTATCGTTCTCGACGACGATCCTACAGGGTCACAAACCGTTCATAGTTGCCTGTTGTTAATGGTCTGGGATGTGGCAACTCTCAAACAGGCACTTGAGGATACCGCACCAATTTTGTTTATTTTGACCAATACCAGAGCTATGAGTCCCGAAGCGGCTGCCGATACTACCAAGGAAGTCTGTCATAATTTGCAGCAGGCGATCGCTGAAGTGGGAATCGAAGATTTTTTGGTAGTTAGCCGTTCTGATTCGACGCTGCGGGGACACTATCCTGTAGAAACCAATATTATTGCCGAAGAATTGGGAGATTTTGACGCTCATTTTCTTACCCCTGCTTTTTTTGAAGGAGGAAGAGTTACCATTGATAGCGTTCACTATTTAATTATTGATGGAGTTAAAACTCCCGTAGCCGAAACAGAATTTGCCAACGATTCGGTGTTTGGCTATTCTCACAGCTATTTACCAGATTATGTCGCCGAAAAAACTCAAGGGAAAATTGCCGCAGATACAGTAGCAAGATTGTTGCTTGCCGATTTACGTGGCGATTGCCTGCGAGAACGATTGTTAGAGTTTCATGACAATCAATGTGTAGTCGTCGATGGCGAAACTCAAGCCGACTTCGACCGTTTGGCAACGGCATTGTTAGCTACTGCGGCAAAAGGCAAACGCTTTTTATTCCGTTCTGCTGCCAGTTTGTTAACTTCTTTAGCCCAACTAGGAGAACAGCCAGTCCCTCCTACCGAGATGTCTCAATACAAACCCACCCAAAAGCCAGGAGCGGTCTTAATTGGTTCTCACGTTCGTAAAACTACCCAACAGTTAGAAAAACTGCTACAAGAGCCAGAGGTAGAAGGCATTGAAGTAGACGTAGTACGTTTGCGCGACCGTCCCGAAGAACGAGACGCTATTTTACAGACAACTATCGAGCGAGTACGGCAAATTTTCGACCGTGGTAAAACTCCTGCAGTTTACACTAGCAGGGAAGAATTGAGTTTTGCCGATACTAGTCAACGACTTGAATTTGGAGCCAGCGTTTCGGCTCTACTTATGGATGTGGTGCAAAATCTACCCAAAGACATTAGCTTTCTAATTAGTAAAGGCGGTATTACTTCTAATGATGTTTTGAGTACGGGGCTAAACTTAGAGACGGCGCGGCTTTTAGGACAAATTTTACCTGGATGTTCGGTAGTTCGTACCCCCCAAACTCATTTTCGTCCCAATTTGCCCGTAGTTTTGTTCCCTGGCAATGTTGGCGACGAACGAGGATTAGTGGAAGTTTGGCAGCGTTTAACAAATTTCTAATTTTTTATTGCGCTTAACTTACGCTAATATGTGCAAGAGAAAATAGACCTGCTAAAGCGAGATAATCTACATTTATTTTAATCGTGTGGAAATGAGGCTCGCTCTGCAGACAATAGGATATTTGCATGACTCTAGAGCCTACTTTCTC